>NCAP01000057.1 GCA_002255495.1 Rhodospirillales bacterium 20-60-12
TGCGCGGCAGCCTGAGCGGGTTTGTGACATTCGGCTTCTATGTCGCCTGGCAGCATATGAGCATCGCCGACAGTTTCGCGATTTCCTATACCGCACCGCTGATCATGACATTGCTCGCGATCCCGCTGCTCGGCGAGCGGCTGCGCTGGCGGCGCAGCCTTTCCACCTTGATCGGGTTTGCCGGGGTGCTGGTGATCCTGCATCCGAGCGGGCATTTGTGGCAGCCGGCCAGCGCTTTGCTGCTCGCCGCCGTGGTGGTGATGGCGTTGAACCGCATCCTCATGCGTATGATTTCGCGCACCGACGGCGCGCTGACGGTCGCGTTCTGGGTGATGTTCATGCAAATCCCATCAGGGCTGTTTTTGCTGTTGATTCTGCCCTGGCACATCGTGCTGAGCTGGCAGATGGCGCTGGTGCTCGGGTTCATGGCGGTCGCGAACGCGCTGGCCAATGCGCTGTTTGCCCGCGCCTTGGCGCTGGCGCCGGTTTCGGCCCTGGCGCCGTTTGAATATTCCACCCTGATTTGGGGGATTATTTACGGTTTTGCGGTTTTCGGTGACATCCCGCATGTTGTGACGCTGGCCGGTGCCGCGGTGATTGCCGCGGCAGGGTTGTATAATTGGCACCGCGAACGCGTGCGGAGCCTGCTGGAGAGAGAAGTGAACGATGCCGTTTCTGACTGAACCCGAACCCGCCCGTGGTGTTGCGATCGATTGCCTGCCGGGCATCACGCGGGTGGTGGCCCGCAACCCGTCGGTGATGACGTATCAGGGCACGAACACCTATCTGATCGAATCGGCGGATGGGTTGAGCGTGCTCGACCCCGGGCCGGACGATCAGCAGCATGTCGCGGATATCATGCAAGCGGCAGGGACCAGGCGGATTGAGCGCATCATTGTCAGCCATGCCCATTCGGACCATTTCGGCGCCGCAGCGGCTTTGAAGGCGGCAAGCGGTGCGCCGCTTTACGGCTATAAAATCAGCGGTGATGAGCGTTTCAAAGCCGACATCAAACTCGCCGACGGCGAGGCGGTTGCGGGGTTGAAGGGTGTATTCACGCCAGGCCATGCTGCCGATCATTTGTCGTTTGAATATCATGTGCCCGGCACTGGGAAAATTCTGTTCAGCGCGGATCATGTGATGAGTTGGTCATCATCGATCGTCAATCCGCCCGGCGGGGATATGCGGGCTTATTATGCCAGCCTCGAATTGCTGCTCGACCGCGACGATGTGCTGTATCTGCCCGGCCACGGCCCGGCTTTGCCCGACCCGCGCAGCATGGTTGCTGAAATGCTCGCGCATCGCAAAGCCCGTGAAGCAACCATCATGGCCGAGTTGGTCAACCAGCCGTGGAAGATTCCGCCGCTGGCCGAGAAACTCTATGCCAAAACCAATCTGTTTTTGAAAATGGCCGCTGAGCGAAACGTGCTGGCACATTTGCTGAAATTGCAGGCCGAAGGCATCGCCACTGTCGATGCCGAAGAGTGGAGATTGGTGAGTTAGAGCGCGATCGCATCATCACGACGCGCCATAAGCTTATTTTTTCGATCAATTTGATAGGTTTAGCTGGAGCAAAGCAACTCCAGCTAAACCTTTATTGATCTAATTGGTTACGTTTTCAGCCGTCGGGGCGGGTGCGCCGGAGGCGGAGATGGCGGCGGGCGGTTGCATATTGACCGTCAGCACATCGGGGTAATCGTAAGCGGCGCCGGTGCTCATATCCACGCCGGCGCCGATGACGCCGCCAAACAGGAGATTGCCGAACGCCATGCCCTTGGTTGTCGAGTCAAAAGCCTGGGTAGCGGTTTGATACCCGGCCTTGGTGCAGGTGGCATTCAGCGCGTCATACCCGCGATGCACCGTCACGGTACCAGGGGTTGTGACATACCAAGTGCCTTTGTTGCTTTTGAGTTCGCAACTGGCACCGCTGACCGGCTGATTACCCGATAAAGTCGTCACCGATAATGTCTGGTTTGAGCCATCGACGATCGACGCGCAACCGGCGAGTGCGATCATCGGCAAAAGATTGAACAAGGATTTTGGGAATCGCATTCATGTCGCTTTCATGCATTTGTTGTAATGTTACAATAACCATGAAACCGCAACGGTCAAGCCGGAATGTTAGAGCAAAATTCATTTGAATTGAACCTGAAGGTTCAATTCAGATGAATGAATTTGCTCGCTAATACGAAGCTGGCGTGATCGTTTTACAACGACACGCTCTATGTTCATTTTGTCGATCAATTTCATAGGTTCAGATGGAGTCAAGCGACACCATCTGAACCTATATCGATCTTATTCCACCAACCAATAAAGCTGCCCGCATCGCAGCAGGAATTTCGGCTATAGCACCAACCGGCGGGGTCATCGGCAGGTTGATCGAGCGGGCCAGTAATTGCAGCTTGCCATCGCCCCGGCCATAAATGGGGTCACCCATGATCGGATGGCCCAGCCAGGCGCAATGGGCGCGCACCTGATGTGTGCGGCCGGTTCGCGGGCGCAATTCCAGCAGACTATGCGTGGCTGATTGGCCGATCACTTGCCATTCTGTCACCGCTTTTTGCCCCGCCTTGAGCGGCACCATTCGCCAGCCGGTTTTGTCGTTCTGCTTGGCCAGCGGCGCATCGATCACGCCACCCGGCAGCGCCGGCACGCCATGCACGAGAGCCCAATAGATTTTCTCGACCTGGCCTGCGGTAAATAATCTCTGCGCCTCGATCAGGAAAGTCTTGCGCCGGGCGATCAGTAAGCACCCCGCCGTGTCCGCATCGAGCCGGTGCACCAGCCACGGACCGTCATGCCCGCGCCGCCAACGAGGGAAAAAATCCTCGACACTGACACCACCAGCAGGTCCCGCATGCACCGGCAAGCCGGCCGGCTTGTCGATGATCATCGCGTGATTGGTTTGATATAAAATCGCCGGTTCAGCCGGCGGATCGGCCATCAACCGACCCGCAAATGATCGGCAATGCGAAAACCCAACCGGCAGGGAATATCCCAAACCTCCTCGGCCACACGCATCAGACGAAACCCCGCCCGCCGATAATTCGGCAAGGCCCGGGGATGGTCCGCCGTGCAGGTATTCACCGTCATGCCGCGTACGGGCCCCGCAAAGACCGTGGCAATCGAGCGGAGCAGCAAATCATAACCAAGCCCACGCCCCTGAATCTCGGCCGTCAAACCGAAATAATTCAAATTCACATCCGGCCAGGGATTCGCATCCAACTCGAAAAACCCAACGGCCCTGCCCTCGTGGCGCAACACATGAATAGCCACCGCTTTATCAGCCAAATGCTGGGCCAACATGTCATCCGGCATCATCCGGCGTAGCCACCACAACCAATCCTGACCCACAAGATTATATAATTCCCGATAGGCGGCTACATCCAAAGACTCAGGCGCACACGCAAACCCCACCGGCAAATCCGCCAATGGCGCGACAACCCGGCGGTCCAGCCGCAGAAAACTAACCTTGACCGCGACCCGGTCCACAGCCTCACCCGGCTTCACCCGCGCATAATCCAACATCAAACCCATCGCCTTTGGTTGAGAGGTTGCAGGGACAGCAAGGCAGGGGGCGCTGCCAAACTCATGGGGGTCTGGGGCCTCAGGCCCCAGCGGGTTTCCAAAGGGCGGAGCCCTTTGGCCTTACTTTCGGCAATCCCCCCACCGCAAGACATGGGTTTAATCGTCGAGGAAGCTGCGCAGTTTGCGGCTGCGGCTTGGGTGTTTGAGTTTGCGCAGGGCTTTGGCTTCGATTTGTCGGATGCGTTCGCGGGTGACGTTGAATTGCTGGCCGACTTCTTCGAGTGTGTGGTCGGTATTCATACCGATCCCGAAGCGCATGCGCAGCACGCGTTCCTCGCGCGGGGTGAGTGAGGAGAGCACGCGGGTTGCTGCTTCGCGCAGATTGGCCTGCACGGCGGCTTCGAGCGGGATGATGGCGGCTTTATCTTCGATGAAATCGCCCAGATGGCTGTCCTCTTCGTCGCCGATCGGGGTTTCCAGCGAGATGGGTTCTTTCGCGATTTTCAGGACTTTTTTAACTTTTTCCAAGGGCATGCCGAGTTTTTCGGCGAGTTCCTCGGGCGTTGGTTCGCGGCCGATTTCGTGCAGCATCTGGCGCGATGTGCGGACGAGTTTGTTGATCGTCTCGATCATGTGCACGGGGATGCGGATGGTGCGTGCCTGATCGGCGATCGAGCGGGTGATGGCCTGGCGGATCCACCATGTGGCGTAGGTGGAGAATTTATAGCCGCGGCGATATTCGAATTTATCCACCGCTTTCATCAGCCCGATATTGCCTTCCTGGATGAGATCGAGGAATTGCAGGCCGCGATTGGTGTATTTTTTTGCGATCGAGATGACCAGGCGCAGATTGGCCTCGATCATTTCTTTTTTCGCGCGCGTGGAATCGCGCTCGCCGCGCGAGACGGTGGCGTAGACGCGGCGGAATTCTTCCACCGGCAGGCCGGCTTCCGAGGCGATGCGGCCGATTTGCGTGCGCAGTTCATTGGCCTGGGCGTTATATTTGGCGGCGAAGGCTTTCCAGCCTTTGCCTGGCAATTTGGCGACATCGTCCATCCAGGCCGGGTCCATCTCGCGGCCGCGATAGAATTTCAGGAATTCGTCGCGCGGCACTTTACAGCTTTCGGCGAGCCGCAGAAGCTGGCCTTCGAGCCCGTTGAGCCGCTGGGTGAGCAATTTGAGCTGGGCGACCAGCTCGTCGATCCGGTTATTATGCAGGCGGACCTGCTCGACTTTCTTGACCAGTTCGTCGCGCAGTTTTTCGTAGGTTTTTTCCGAGCGCGAATTGACATCGGCGCCGGCGGTCATCGCCTCCATGCGCTTTTGCTGCATTTTCGCTAGTTTTTCGTAGAATTTTTCGATTTCGACGAAATTGGCGAAGACTTCGGGTTTGAGTTTTTCTTCGAGGGCGGAGAGCGACATGCCGCTGCCTTCGCCTTCGTCGTCATCATCGGGTTCTTCCGGGGCGGCGAAGGCAGCGCCTTCAGCGCCCTCGGGCACTTCGACGACATTGCCGCCTTGGGTCGCTTCCAGGTCGATCACGTCGCGCAGCAGGACTTTGCCGTTATTGAGTGCTTCATGCCAGGCGATGATGGCGCGGAAGGTCAGCGGGCTTTCGCACAGCCCGCCGATCATCATGTCGCGCCCGGCTTCGATGCGCTTGGCGATGGCGATTTCGCCCTCGCGGGAGAGCAGTTCGACCGAGCCCATTTCGCGCAGATACATGCGCACCGGGTCATCGGTACGGCCGACGCTGGCTTCGCTGATATTGCCGGCCGGAGCTTCTTCATCGACCTCGGCTTCCTCTTCGGCGGCGGCGGCGCGCGGGGTTGCCTCGGTGTCTTCGGCCTCTTCGCTTTCGACGACCTGGATGCCCATTTCCGAGAGCATCGACATAATGTCCTCGATCTGCTCGGATGAATTCTGATCAGCGGGCAGAACCGCGTTCAGTTCGTCAAACGTGATATAGCCGCGCTCCTTGCCGCGCGCGATCAGGCGCTTGACGGCTGTGGACTGGGTATCGAGTGTCGAGTTATCGGCTTCGGCCTCAGGGGTCTGGGTCTCGGTCGTTGTCGCGGGCTTCGTCGCCATGCTTATAAATGCTCCAAGGCGTGGTCGTGATTAGATTTCGTCATCGGTCTCGCCATGTTCGGCGCGGCGCAATGACGTATTCAACGCGACAAGGCGTTGCCATGCCTCGCTATTATAGGGATCGGCCCGGAAAGCGCGTTCCTGTTCATCGCGCTGCTCACGCAAATGCGGACTGCTCATCAAGCCAAAAAACTCCCACCATGCGCCGGCTGCCTCGGCGAGTTGAGCGCCTTTCTGGGCGCAGTCCGGCAAGGGAGATGCGGCGAGTACGCGCTCAGCCTCCGCCTGAAGCCCAAGGGAGTGGAGATGGTTCAGGAGATCAGCCGAGTCAAGGGCATGCGGCGCCGGCATATATGATTCCATAGCCGTTCTGATCCGCGCGCACGGCTCAGGCAGGTCGATTGTGGCGAATGCTTCCTCGACATCGGCGAGCAAAGCCGGGTGCAGCAGCAATATGGCGGTCAGCAGGCGGCCGCGTTCGGCCGCTGTGAGGGTTGGCGTGATGACCGGGCGGGGCAGATTGGCGACCCGGCGCGGGGCCTGGCCGTTTTTGCCGAAGCTGGCGCGACGTTCAGCGTAATAACGCTCGATCAGGGACGCGCGATATTCCGCGGCCAGGGATTTGTCCGGGATCAGGCGGGCGGTGTCTTCCAGGCGCTTGCGGAAGGCCGCCTTGCCCTCGGGCCCGGTGCGGTCGGCCCCTTCCGCCAGCATATCATAGAGGGCGGTGACCAGTGGCCGGGCGCCGGCCAGGGCGGCGGAGAAGGCGGCGTGGCCGTGCCGGCGGATATAATCATCGGGGTCCTGACCGTCGGGCAATGGCAGAAAACTGACCGAGCGATCCGGGGCGAGCTGGGCCAAAGCCAGATCCGCCGCGCGCAGGGCGGCGCGCCGGCCGGCGGCGTCGCCATCGAAGCAGATCACCGGGTTGGGTGAGATTTTCCACAATTCGGTGAATTGTTCCTCGGTCAACGCAGTGCCCAGCGGCGCCAGGGCGTAGAAGCCCGCCTGGGCCAGGGCAATGACGTCCATATAGCCTTCGACGACGAGCAATTTGCCGCCATCGCGGCCGGCTTGGCGGGCGAAATCCAGGCCGTAGAGGGTGCGCCGTTTGGAAAATAAGGCGGTCTCGGGACCGTTGAGATATTTCGGCTGGCCGTCGCCGAGCACCCGGCCGCCGAAGCTGATGATGTTGCCCCGCCGGTCCCTGATCGGGAACATGACGCGGTTGAAGAAGAATTCCGCCTGGCTGCCATCCTCGCGCTGTTTCATCAGTCCGGCTTCGGCCATTTGGGCTGGTGTTATGCCCTCCCGGGCCAGGGCGGCCGCCAGTTGGCCGCGCCCTTCGCCGGACCAGCCCAGCCCAAAGCGGACGATTGTCGCGTCGGTCAGGCCGCGTTTGCGTAGATAAGCGAGGCCCTCGGCCCCTTCGGGCGTGAACAGGCGGTGGGTGAATACGGCATTGGCCTGGCTCATGATTTCGCTCAGATCGGCGCGGCGGGCCCGCTCCTCGGTGGCTTGCGGGCTGGCCCTCGGCACTGTGATGCCGGCCTCTTGAGCCAGGACTTCAACGGCTTCAATGAACGATAATCCGGACGATTTGGTGAGAAAACTGATGGCATCGCCATGCGCGCCGCAGCCGAAGCAGTGAAACCGGTCATCATAGACGTAGAAAGACGGGGTTTTTTCGTTGTGGAATGGGCAGCAGCCTTTCTGCTCGCGCCCTGAGCGGACCAGCCTGACCGTACGGCCGACGAGGGCGGCGAGAGACGTCCGGGCGCGCAATTCATCCAGAAAGGAGGCCGGCAGCGCCATCAGCCGCCCAACAGAGCCTTGGCCGCGGACGAGGTGGCGGCCATGTCGAGGGCGGAGCCGAATTTGGCTTTCAGCGCGCCGATGACTTTGCCCATATCTTTCGGGCTCGCCGCATTGGTTGCGGCAATGGCATCGCGCACGGCGGCATCAAGCGCCTCGCCCGCGAGGGTTTGCGGCAGGAATTCCTCGATGATGGCAATTTCGGCGGCTTCCTGGACGGCAAGCTCGGGCCGGTTGCCTTGCTCGTACAGCGCCATCGACTCGCGGCGGGATTTGACCATGGAGCGCAGCAGACCGACAATTTCATCATCGGAAATTTTATCCACCCCTTTCGGCCGGGCGGCGATATCGCCATCCTTCAGTTTCGCCATGATCATCCGGATGGTGCCGGTGCGCTCGGCTGTTCTGGCCAACATCGAGGCTTTCATTTCGGCGGCAAAGCGCTCACGCAATTCCATGGAAACTCCTATTGCGTCATCAGGTTGCGTCTTTAGGCGGAAATAATTTCCGGACCAGCGACAAAAAGATTGATAACGGACTTTTTATCCAATATCATAAAATCATGGCAATATCTATCAGCGACCTCATTGATCGTCTGGGCGGACCCGACGAAGCGGCGAAACGCACGGGTGTAACCACCGAGGCGGTTCGCAAATGGCGCAGCGCCGGGGCCATCCCGTCACGGCATTTCCCGGTGATCATGGCCGCGACAGGTCTTGCCTTTGCCGATCTGGCGGAGGCGGAACCGTTGACCGACGGGCCGCCGAGCGGGGCCAATGCCGCCCTTGTGCTGGGCGATGGCAGCGTGTTCTGGGGTGTGGGGTTCGGCGCCCACGGCACCACCCTGCCCGCTGAATTATGCTTCTCAACCGGCATGACTGGCTATCAGGAGACCATTACCGACCCGTCTTTCGCCGGGCAGATTATTACGTTTACCTTTCCGCATATCGGCAATGTGGGCACCAATGACGAGGATATCGAGTGCACGACGCCGGCTGCCGGCGGCATTGTGCTGAAGCAGGATATCTCCGCCCCTTCGAGTTGGCGGGCGAGCGCCAATTTGCAGACATGGCTCGGTAAACATGGTCTGCGGGGCATTTGCGGGATCGACACCAGGGCTTTGACGCTGCTGATCCGCGATTCCGGCCCGCCGAACGCGCTGATCGCCTACCCGGCGGATGGTAAATTCGACATCCCCGCCCTCCAGGCCCAGGCCGCCGATTGGCCCGGCTTGGCGGGGATGGATTTGGCCAAGCGCGTATCCTGCACGCAAGGCTATGAATGGGACGAGACGGTTTGGGCTTTGGGCAGCGGTTTCGGCCGGCAGACCAGCCCGCGCAAGACCGTGGTGGCGGTGGATTACGGTGCCAAGCGGAATATTTTGCGCAGTCTCGCCTCCGCCGGGTGCCGGGTGATCGTGGTGCCGGCGACCAGCGATGCCGAGGCGATATTGCGCCACAAGCCCGATGGCGTGTTTCTCTCCAACGGCCCGGGCGACCCGGCCGCCACGGCAGAATACGCGGTGCCGGCGATCCAGGGGGTGATGGCAGCCGGCGTGCCGATTTTCGGTATTTGTCTCGGCCATCAATTGCTCGCCCATGCCCTGGGTGCGCGCACTTACAAGCTCGATCGCGGGCATCGGGGGGCCAATCAGCCGGTCAAGGAACTGGCCACCGGCAAAGTGGAAATCACCTCGCAAAATCACGGCTTCGCGGTCGATGCGAAATCCTTGCCCGCGGGCGTCGAGGTGACCCATGTCTCGCTGTTCGATGGTTCGAATGAAGGGATTGCCTGCCCGGCCAAGCGCGTATTTTCGGTGCAATATCATCCCGAAGCGAGCCCTGGGCCATCGGACGCGCATCATCTGTTCGGCCGCTTCATGGATTTGATGACCGGACAAACGAGACAGTCATAAGGGGTTTGTCGGGTTCGTCCTGATACGCCCCTGCACCGGACCATGCGCCATCTGCATGGTCGGCTCACATCCTAACCCTGGATCAGTATCATGCCCAAGCGCACCGACATAAAATCCATCCTGATCATCGGCGCCGGGCCGATTATCATCGGCCAGGCTTGCGAGTTTGACTATTCCGGCGCGCAGGCCTGCAAGGCACTGCGCGAAGAGGGGTATCGGGTGATCCTGGTCAATTCCAATCCCGCGACGATCATGACCGATCCGGGCCTGGCGGATGCGACCTATATCGAACCGATCACGCCCGAGATGGTCGAGAAGATCATTATCCGCGAAAAGCCCGATGCGCTGTTGCCGACCATGGGCGGGCAGACCGCATTGAACACGGCGATGAGTTTGGCGAAATCCGGCGTTTTGGCAAAATACAATGTCGAGCTGATCGGCGCCAAGGCCGATGTGATCGACCGGGCGGAAGACCGGCTGAAATTCCGCGACGCAATGGCCGAAATCGGCATTGCCGGGCCGCAAAGTGCGATTGCCCATAATTTGGAAGAAGCCAAGGCTGCTCTTGATCTGGTCGGGTTGCCCGCGGTCATCCGGCCATCCTTCACGCTGGGCGGCACCGGCGGCGGCATTGCCTATAACCGGCAGGAATTTCTCGACATCGTCACCAGCGGCCTCGATGCCTCACCCACCGATGAGGTTCTGATCGAGGAGAGTGTGCTCGGCTGGAAAGAATATGAAATGGAGGTGGTGCGCGATGCTGCGGATAATTGCATCATCATCTGCTCGATTGAGAATATCGATCCGATGGGCGTGCATACGGGCGATTCCGTGACGATTGCACCGGCCCTCACCCTCACTGACCGTGAATATCAGATCATGCGCGATGCCTCGATTGCGTGTCTGCGCAAAATCGGCGTCGAGACTGGCGGGTCCAACGTGCAGTTCGGCGTTAATCCGGCGGATGGCCGGCTGGTCATTATCGAGATGAATCCGCGCGTCTCGCGCTCTTCGGCACTGGCTTCGAAAGCGACCGGATTTCCGATTGCGAAAATCGCCGCCAAGCTCGCAGTCGGCTATACGCTCGATGAACTGCAAAACGACATCACCAAGGCGACACCGGCAAGTTTCGAGCCGAGCATCGATTATGTGGTGATCAAGATCCCACGTTTCACGTTCGAGAAATTTCCCGGCACGCCGGCGCTGCTGACCACTTCGATGAAGTCGGTCGGCGAGGCCATGGCGATCGGCCGCAATTTCGCCGAAGCCTTGCAAAAGGGCCTGCGCAGCCTGGAGACGGGCCTCGCCGGGCTCGATCCGGTGGAGGCGCCCGGCGATGGTTCGCCTGACGCTTATCGTGCAGCTCTTTCGAAACCGACACCCGACCGGCTGCTGATGGCAGCCCAAGCCTTGCGCGCGGGCCTGAGTGTTGCGGACATTCATGAGGCGTGCAAATTCGATCCGTGGTTTCTGCGCGAGATGGAAAAAATCATCGCTGCCGAGCGCGATATTGCCGCCCACGGTCTGCCGCGCCAGGCGCATCTGATGCGCCAATTAAAGGCACTCGGTTTTGCCGACAAGCAGCTTGCCCGCCTGACCGGCCTGCCTGAATCGAAAGTGACGTCTCTGCGCCAGGAGCTTGGCGTGGTGCCGGTATATCGGCGGATCGATACGTCGGCCGGGGAATTCGCCTCGGCGACGTCCTATATGTATGCGACCTATGAGGGCGGTTTCGGCACGCCTTTATGCGAGGCGGCACCGACCGCGCGCGAGAAAATCATCATTCTCGGCGGCGGCCCGAACCGGATCGGCCAGGGGATCGAATTTGATTATTGCTGTGTCCATGCGGCCTATGCGCTGCGTGAAGCCGGCTTCGAGACCATCATGGTCAATTGCAATCCCGAGACTGTCTCGACGGATTACGACACATCGGACCGGCTGTATTTCGAACCTTTATTCGCCGAAGACGTGATTGCGCTGATACGCCGCGAGCAGCAGAACGGCACGGTGCGCGGCTGCATTGTGCAATATGGCGGGCAGACGCCGCTGAAACTGAGCCAGGCGCTGGCCGCCGAGGGCATCCCGATCCTCGGCACGTCCGCCGATGCGATTGACATTGCCGAGGACCGGGAGCGGTTCCAGGCGCTTTTGCACAGGCTGGGCCTGCTGCAACCTGAAAATGGCATTGCCCGCAGCGCGGCTGAGGCGGAGGCTATTACCGACCGCATCGGCTATCCGGTGGTGATCCGCCCGAGCTATGTGCTGGGCGGCCGGGCGATGGAAATCGTCTATGATCGCACCGGCCTCACTCGTTATATGCGTGAGGCGGTGATTGTATCGGGCAGCAATCCGGTCTTGATCGACCGCTATTTGAACGATGCCATCGAGGTCGATGTTGATTGCATTTGCGATGGGCAAACGGTTTATGTCGCGGGCGTGATGGAACATATCGAGGAAGCGGGCATTCACTCGGGCGATTCCGCCTGCTCGCTGCCGCCTTATTCGCTCTCGCCCGCGATCATTGCTGAATTGCGCGCGCAGACCGAAGCGATGGCCAAGGCGCTCGGCGTGGTCGGGCTGATGAACACGCAATATGCGATTCAGGGCGAGACGATTTATGTGCTCGAGGTTAATCCCCGCGCGGCGCGCACCGTGCCGTTTGTTGCCAAAGCAACGGGTGTTGCAGTGGCGAAAATCGGCGCACGGGTGATGGCCGGGGAAAAGCTCGCGAGCTTCAATCTCGATGACACGATCACCAGGCCGCATGTCGCGGTCAAGGAATCGGTGTTTCCCTTCGCCCGCTTCCCCAATGTGGATACGCTGCTGGGCCCGGAGATGAAATCGACCGGCGAGGTGATGGGGCTTGATATGTCCTTCGCCCGCGCCTTTGCCAAAGCCCAGCTTGGAGCGGGGACGATATTGCCGCTCTCGGGGACAGTGTTCTTGTCGGTGCGGGATGGGGATAAGGCAGCTATTCTGCCTATTGCCCGTCGGCTTGCCGATATGGGGTTCACCTTGCTCGCAACGCGCGGGACGGCGGCGCATTTGCGGGCGGCTGGGCTTGTGGTGGGCAGCATTAACAAGGTGCTGGAGGGCCGGCCGCATTGTGTGGATGCAATCCGTTCGGGCGATGTCCAGCTGGTTATCAACACGGCCTCGGGCGCGCAGTCGGTCGCGGATAGTTTCGATATCAGGCGCAGCGCCCTGACCCATGGGGTGCCGCACCAGACGACAATCTCCGGCGCGCGCGCCACTGTGCAGGCCATCGGGGCGCTGATTTCGGGCAGCCTTGATGTTGCGCCGCTTCAGTCGTATTTTCCCTCTCCGTTTTGATCAGCCACGGCCGGAAACCTCCGGCCGCCTTAGCTGCTTGCCTATCACCTGCCTGCCGCACCAAGGACACGCCGTGCAAAAATATCCGATGACCGCCTCTGGCCTGACGCAACTTGAAGACGAAATCAGGACCCTGAAAGCCACCGAACGCCCGGCGATTATCCGCGCCATCGCGGAAGCGCGCACCCATGGCGATTTGTCGGAGAACGCCGAATATCATGCAGCACGCGAGCGGCAATCCTTCGTCGAAGGCCGCATTGCGGAGCTGGAGGAAGTGATCGGCGCAGCTGAAGTGATCGATCCTGCCACACTTTCGGGTGACAGCATCAAATTCGGTGCCAAAGTCGAACTATTCGATGAGGAATCGGAGAAAGAGGTCAGCTATCAGATCGTCGGTGTTTATGAAGCCGACATCAAGGCGGCGCGCTTGTCGATCACCTCGCCACTGGCCAAAGCCCTGATCGGCAAGAAAGTCGGCGATACGGTTTCAGTGCCGGCGCCAGGCGGAGACCGGACCTATGAAATTCTAAAAATCACCTTCGGCGGCTGATCACATCATGATCACGCTGGCCGATGTTCAAGCGGCGGCCGCTCGCATTCGTGATAATGTGCTGCGCACCCCGGCGATCCGCTCGGATGCGCTCTCGCGCGCGACCGGGGCCGAGGTGTTTCTGAAACTCGATAATCTGCAAGCCACCGGCGCCTTCAAGGAGCGGGGTGCTGCCAACCGGATTGCATTGCTGAACCATAATGAGCGTGGTGCCGGCGTGATTGCCATGTCGGCGGGGAATCATGCCCAGGCCGTAGCGCGCCATGCTCATCTGGCCGGCATTGCCGCGACCATCGTGATGCCCCGGCACACGCCGTCGACCAAGGTGACGCGCACGCGCTCCTGGGGTGCTGATGTTGTGCTGTTCGGCGAGACTTTGGCCGAGGCCGCGGCCCATGCGCACATGCTGGCCGCGCAAAAAGGCCTGGTGTTCATCCATCCTTATGACGACCCGATGGTGATGGCCGGGCAAGGGACGATGGCGCTTGAATTTCTCGAAGATTTTCCCGATCTGGAGGTGCTGCTGATCCCGGCCGGCGGCGGCGGATTGGTGGCTGGATCGGCGGTGGCGGCACGCGCGATCAAGCCCGATATCGACGTATTCGGCGTTGAAGTTGAGGGCTATGCCGCCTTTGCCCAGGCGCTGGCCGGGCAACCGATCGAGGTTGGCGGTGCGACCATTGCCGAGGGGATTGCCGTGCGCGATATCGGCCAAAATCCTTTGGCGGTGCTGCGGGCGATGAATATCGAGATTCTCACGGTCAGCGAGCACGCCATTGAACGGGCGATTGCGGTATTGGCTGAAGGGGCAAAACTGGTCGCCGAAGGTGCCGGTGCGGCGGGTGTTGCCGCTTTGCTCAGTTTTCCGGCGCAATTTGCTGGCCGCAAAATCGGCATCCCTATTTGCGGCGGCAATATCGATCCGCGCATCCTGGCCAATACGTTGCTGCGTAATTTGCTGCGCGACGGGCGGTTGCTGCGTGTGGTGATGGAAATTCCCGACCGGCCCGGCGTGCTGGCGGATATTTCCACCGCCATCGGCTCGCGCGGCGGCAACATTATTGAAGTGTCGCATCACCGCCTCTTCACCTCGCCCTCGGTGCAGGACGCGCAGCTTGAAATCATGATCGAAGCGCGTGACGCGGCCCACGGCAACGCCATCGCCAGTGCGCTTGAAGAAGTTTATATCGTGCGCCGCGTGTAATTGCGTAGCTCAACACCTGGAGCGCGCTGTGCATCAGAATTTCGGTTTTTTATGTCTCGTACTTCTGCTTATGGCCGGTTGCGCCACCTCTCCGCCCAGCTGCACGATCACAAAAGCAGCGCAGGCTGAACTGCATTTCATCGGGGACAATATTCCGGTACTCGATGCCCGGATCAACGATATTCCCGCCCGTTTGATTGTCGATACCGGCGACAGCAATTCGGCCATCACGCAGCAAATGGTTGATCGGGCGCAGCTGCACATGATTGATCTGCCGATGGTGCGCGCGATGGGTATTGGCGGTGAAACCAAGGTGATGGGTGCTGAGGTTGCGCATTTCAGCATCGGCCATGCGGTTGGGCATCGCTTCGATTTTTTCGTCTCAAATCTGTTTGGCAATGATTATAATAAGCGCGTTGGCGTGGATGGGTTGCTCGGCGAGGAGACATTGGCGAATTACGATATCGATTTCAATTTTCCGGCGCATCGGATCAGCTTTTACCACGTGTCAGGCTGCACAATAGTCGAACCGCCCTGGCACGGGCCGACCAGCATTCTCCCGCTGACCTATAACGAGCATCATCTGCCGACGATTCCGGTTTCGCTCGATGATCATGTGATTCAGGCGACCCTCGATACGGGGGCAGCGACCACGGTGATCTCCCGCGCTGCGCTCGATAATCTGGGCATTGAACCGGGCCGTGAAATACCGGGCAAGACCGTGACGCTTGCCGGCGTTGGGCCGTTCCGGCCGATCGGGCATTTTTATCATTTTACCCGCATCGAGATCGGTTTAGACCGGTTTGATGACCCGGCGATTTTAATCGCCGGGCGAGACCTGCCGGGTGTCAGCCTGATCCTCGGTGAGAATTTTCTCAACCATCACCGGCTTTATTTATCCAATGCAACGAAGACTTTGTTTATCCAGGATGGAGGTTGAAGCGGATAGAATGTCCTGTTGATCAACACGGAAATTCTATCCGGCGCTGACCCTGTTATGACAGCAAAGGCGACCATGAGGGATCGGTGGCGTTGGTTGGGGTCGGGATGGCGCGTTCATTGAATCCGTCGATGCCGATCGTCACCAAAGTGGAATCATGACCGATATGCAAGGGTGTTTCGCGATAGAACATGATCACCCGGCCGTTCGGGCAGAAGGTTGGACCCTCGACCAGAAAGCCTTGGCTGAGAATTCGCTCGCCTGAGCCGTCGGGCTGCATGACGCCGATGGCAAATCCACCCTCACCCAAGCGGGTGAACGCGATTAAATCGCCGCGCGGCGACCAGACCGGTTCGGCATAGCGGCCATTGCCGAAACTGATCCGCTTGGCGCCTGAACCATCGGCCCCCATGACGAATAATTGCTGATCGCCATCGCGGTCCGAGTTGAAGACGATTTTCGATCCGTCGGGGCTGTAGCAGGGTGTTACGTTGATCGAGTTGGCGTCCGTCAGTTCCGTCACGGCCCGGCTGGCCAGATCAACCTTGACGATCGCCGCACCGCTGCCGTGGGAGACCGACATCAAGAGTGACGCGCCGTCGGGTGAGAAGCGCGGCCCGAATGTCATGTCGCCGAACGAGCCGACGACCTGGCGCTGGCCGCTTTGCAGGTCAAACAAATAGACCCGCGGCGAGTTCCCCTCGAAGCTCATGAAAGCGAGTTTCTGGCTGGTCGGGCTGAATTGCGGTGAGAGCGCCATCGACTGGCCGGAGGTGAGAAAGCGATTATTGGCACCGTCATAATCCATCACCGCCAGGCGGCGATTGGGACTTGTGGGTGAACCGGCGACGGAGATATAGGCAACGCGGGTGTCGAAATAGCCTTTCTCGCCGATCAATTGCTGATAGACGTCATCGGCGATGATGTGGGCGATGCGCCGGCTATTGGCTTCCGTGGTGGTATAAGCGGTGCCTTGCAATTGCTTTTGTTGCTGCACGCTCCACAAACGATACTCAACCCTGATCTGCCCGCCGCCCTGATCCGAGGCACTGCCGGTGACCAGAGCTTGCGCGCCCAGAATGGTCCAGTTGGAGAAGACCGGCACGCCGTTGGCCATCGAATTGGGCACGAAGCTCAACGGATCGATGGGCCTGAACAGGCCGCAATGGCTCAAATCATCGCTGATCACCTGGGTGATCTGCGCACCGATTTGCGAAGCGTTGCTTGAGCCGTCGGTGAAGGGCGCAATCGCAATCGGGATCGGCGCGTTCTGTGCGCCCGATACGTTGATCGCATCATTGCTGCCAGCCGACTGGGCAAAGGCCGACTGGGCAAAGCCCATGCCCGGCAGGAGCAGACTGCCGGCACCTGCGCCGAGCAGCAACCGGCGTGACAATGCGTGCCGTTTTTCGATCGTCATGTTCGTGGCAGGATCTTCGAAAGCCATGGTGCGTCGGTCCTTATTGTCTGACGCCCGATGCAATGAGCCGGCATCAGGCTGTTGGCTGTATCGGCGGTAATTGTGGCAATTTTGTTCAAGGCGAAAACTTGAAAATAAAATTCTGCGGTTGACCAAGCATATAGGATGGCAATGGCAATTTTGCGCATTGATAATTCATGACAGCATCGACAGCTCGATCGGCGAAGGCGGCGAAAACGGGGTCACTCATCTTGCCCTGATCCACCGGCGCCACCTGCGCCTCGCGCACTGTGCCGGTCTCATCGGTCTGCACTTGCAGCATGACCGAGAAATCCGAAACGCCCGGCGCGCCGGCATCGATCGTCCAGCAGGGTTTGACATGCGCGCCGATGGCGTTGCGATCGGCGCCGGACATACGTGAATTCGCCGTGCTCATTTTCGAGCCGCCGCCATTCGGTGCGCCGCCCTGATCGGGGTTATATTTCGCCGTCGGTGCCTGTTTCTGCTTTTCCAGGGCGCGCAATTTACTCAGCGTGTTGAGCACTGACTGGCTCATCGGCGCGGGTGTTTTCACGTCATGCTGCTGCTTGGTCGGGCTTGGCGGCGCCGGGGCGGGTGGCGCGGGCTTGGGCGGCAGCGGCAATTTCGGCTGCGGCTTGGGCTGTGTCACCTGTTGCGGCGGGGTCGGCGGCGGCGGCGGGGGTGTCGGCAGCGCGTCCGGGCTTGGTGTCGGCGGCGGCGGCGGCGGTGCGGGAGCCGGCGGCGTTGGCAGTTTCACTGTGGCCTGAGGTGCCGGTGGCGGCGGCGGCGGCGGCGGCGGCGGTGCGACCAGAGGCTGCGGCTTGGGCTGGGTTTTCGCCAAATGCGCGGGATTGACGGTGGGTGTATCGGCGGGTGCCGGCACTTTGCCTTTATGGTCGGCCTGCTGGGGCATGCTCGGCCCGACCAGATCCACATCCACCGCGTCGGCGGTGGAGGTGTTCAAATTGCTGGTCGGGAAGGTGAGAATGGCAATCAGCACCAAAGCCGCATGCAAAGCCAGCGATATCAGCCCGCCGCGGCGCATCGAACGATCCATAAAGCCGCCTCGGGGCCCTTACGGACCCGTTGTGGGCTGCTGGGCCAGCAACGCCACTTTGGTGAAGCCGCCTTGGGTAATGGTCGCCATGACCTGCAACATCTGGCCATAGGTCACGCTCTGATCACCGCGCACGAAAATCCGCCGGTCGGTGTTGTTTTTGGCGATTTCCTGCAAGGTTGCGACCAGATTGGTCAATTCCACCTTTGAATTCTGCAAATAAATCTCGTCCTTGGCATTCACGGTAATCGTGATCGGCGTGCTGTCAGAATTCACCGGATTGGCGTTCGCCTGCGGCAGATTCACATTCACACCTGAGGTGATCAACGGGGCGGTGACCATGAAAATAATCAGCAGCACCAACATGACGTCGACCAAGGGTGTGACGTTGATTTCCGCCATCGGCTTATAGCGGCCGCGCCCGTTCTGACGCGCGCCGAGCAACCCGCCCGCCATCTCAGGCGCGCTCCTCGGTCTGGCGCGATAATATGGCGCTGAATTCGGCGCCGAAGCCTTCAAGGCGGGAGGCGACCCGTCCGAGATCGTTGCTCAGTTTATTGTAGGCGAGCACGGCGGGAATGGCGGCGACAAGGCCGATGGCCGTGGCGAACAACGCCTCGGCAATGCCCGGTGCGACCACCGCGAGATTGGTATTATGCATGGCAGCGATGGCCGAGAATGAATGCATGATGCCCCAGACGGTGCCGAACAGGCCGATAAAGGGGGCTGTGGCGCCGACGGAGGCGAGAAAGATCATATAGCGTTCCATCCGGTCCATTTCGCGCATGACCGTCACATTCATCGCCCGATCGACACGCTGACTGACCGCGGTACGGCTGATTTCGGAGCCGGCGATGCGCGAGGTGCGGCGCCATTCGCTCATGGCGGCACCGAATACGGCGGCCATCGGGTGGGTCGGTTCGGCCCCTTCCTGGTCGTAT
>NCAP01000058.1 GCA_002255495.1 Rhodospirillales bacterium 20-60-12
CCGATCTCGGGCATGACCCGGCGGATGCGCCGCTGATCTTCCCCGGCGGCGCTGCCGAAATGATCGAATATTGGTCAAGCCTGACCGACCGGCGCATGAGCGAGGCCGCCATCGCCGCCGATCTCGCTGCCTATCGCACCCCAGGCCGGGTGCGGGCGATTATTTCACTGCGCCTGGAGTTGCTGCGCGACCATAAAACCGCGGCGAGCCGCGCTCTGGCGATCCTCGCTTTGCCGCAAAACGCCGCCCTCGCCGCCCGCCTCACCGCCCGCACGGTCGATGAAATCTGGCATGCCGCAGGGGACAAATCGGCCGATTTCGCCTGGTACACCAAGCGCGCTCTGCTCGCCGGCGTGTATGGCAGCACCTTGCTCTATTGGCTGCGCGATTCCTCGTTTGACGATGAGCCGACCCTGGCTTTCCTTGACCGCCGGCTCGCCAATGTCGCCCAGATCGGCAAGCTCACCGCCGGCCGGCGCAAAAAGCAATGAGTGCGGCCGCGCCGACATCCAGCCCTCCGAAACCCCATCTTTCCGAAAGCGCAGCGCGCGTTGTAGGATCATCGATATGAATCACATCGCGCCGCCTGCCATCCCGTTTCTCGATCTCGCCGCCCAGCAGGCCCGGCTCGGCCCGGCCTTACGCGCCCGGATCGATGCGGTTTTGGCCCATGGGCAGTACATTCTCGGCCCCGAAGTCACCGAGCTGGAAAACCGGCTGGCCGCCTTCTGCGGCGCCGCCCATTGCGTCTCGGTCAGCTCCGGCACCGACGCGCTGCAAATCGCCATGATGGCCGAAGGGATCGGCCGTGGCGACGCCGTGTTCCTGCCGGCATTCACCTACACCGCCACCGCCGAAGTGCCGCTGCTGCTCGGCGCAACGCCGGTCTTCGTCGATGTCGATCCCGCCACCTACCAGATCGATCCCGCAAGCCTGCAAGCCCGTATCGATCAGATCAAGCAACAAGGCGCACTCCGCCCGCGCGCGGTGATCGGGGTTGATTTGTTCGGCCAGCCGGCACCCTGGGCCGCTTTGCGCGCCATTGCCGCGGCCGAGGGCCTGTTTACTCTGGATGATTGCGCCCAGGCCTTCGGCGCTGAGCTTGCCGGCCGCAGGCTCGGTGCCGAGGCCGATTGCACGGCGACCAGTTTTTTCCCCAGCAAGCCGCTCGGCGGCTATGGCGACGGCGGAGCACTCTTCACCGAATCGCCCGAACGCGCCGCCTTGTATCGCAGCCTGCGCACCCACGGCGAAGGCACCACCCGTTACGAGGTATTGCGGATCGGCATGAACGGCCGGCTCGATACGCTGCAAGCCGCCATTTTGCTCAGCAAGCTCGACGTGTTCGAGGCCGAATTGAGCATCCGCGACCGCATCGCCGGCATTTATGACGCCCATCTCGCCGGCATCGTAACCATACCGGCCCGCGTTGCGGCCAGCCAAAGCGCCTGGGCCATTTACGCGATTTTGCTGCCCGAACCCGCCGCACGCGATCATGTCCAGGCGGCGTTGCGGGCGCAGAATATCGCCAGCGCCGTCTATTACCCGCGCCCCTTGCATCTTCAGCCGGCCTATGCGGGCGCGCATGACAATACCGCCCTGCCGGTCTCCGAACAGCTCGCCACCCGCATCATGGCCCTGCCGATCCATCCCGATTTGAGCGACGCCCAAGCCGCGCGCATCGCCGCCTGCGTCGCTGATGCCGTGAGCGCCTATGCCGCGCGGTGATTTATTTCCCGAAATAGGCCCCTTCGAGACCGGCTATCTGCCGCTCGGCGACGGTCATGTGATGTATTGGGAACAGGTCGGCAATCCGCGCGGCAAGCCGGTGCTGTTTCTGCATGGCGGGCCTGGGGCCGGGGCAGGGGCGGTGCATCGGCGGTTTTTCGACCCGTCGATCTGGCGAGTGGTGATTTTCGATCAGCGCGGCGCCGGCCGGTCGTGGCCTTTGGGCGAACTCACCGCCAACACCACCCCGCATCTGGTCGCCGATATCGAGACCTTGCGGAAATTTCTCGGCATCGACCGGTTTTTGCTGTTCGGCGGCTCCTGGGGATCGACCTTGGCGCTGGCCTACGCCCAGGCCCATCCGCAAGCGGTCGCCGCCTTGGTCCTGCGCGGCATTTTTCTCGGCCGCCCGCACGAGGTCGAATGGTTCCTGCACGGTCTGGCAAGGGTCTTCCCCGACACCCATGGTGCGTTCGTCAATTTCCTGCCCGAGGCCGAGCGAGGCGACATTCTGGGTAGCTATCTCGCCCGGCTGACCAATCCGGACCCCGAAATTCATGGCCCCGCCGCGCGGGCCTGGTCGGTTTATGAGGGCTCATGCAGCACGCTGCTGCCGAGCTTCGAAACCGTCGCCGCCTTCGCCCATGACCGCACCGCCATCGGTCTGGCCCGGATCGAGGCGCATTATTTCGCCCATGATCTGTTTCTGCCCGCAGGCGGCCTGCTCGCCCATATGGCCGCCATCCGCCATATCCCGGCCGAGATCGTCCAAGGCCGCTACGACATGATCTGCCCGGCGCAATCCGCCTTCGACCTCACCGCCGCCTGGCCCATGGCACGCCTGACCATCGCGCCCGATGCCGGGCATTCGGCGCTGGAGCCAGGCATCCGCGCCGCCCTCATCGCCGCCCTTGAGCGGTTTCGTGCCCTGATTTAGATCAATATTGGTTGTGCTGGAGTCGCTTGACTCCAGCACAACCAATGAAATTGATCGACAAAATGACCATAGAGCGTGTCGTTGTAAAACGGTCACGCTTTAGCCACAATTGGGTTTGTGTATGGCGCGCATCGTTAAGGGGAGGTCATTGGTGGCGGTCATTTCAAGGCGCGCTGCATTAGGCGGTCTGCTCACTCTGCCAGCACTTTCGCGGGCCCGAGCCACTGCTTTGCGCGACCCTTCCTGGCCGAGCGCTCTGGTCATGGGCACCGGGCAGCCAGGCGGCGATTACACAATTTTTGGCCCGGCCTGGGGCACGCTCGCCACCCAGGCCAGTGGCGTATCAATGGTCTATCAGGCCTCCGGCGGCGCCACGTCGGATATTTTACTGATCGAACAAAATGCCGCGCAATTGGGCATGACCACGCTCTCCATCGCCTCGCAAGCCTGGTCCGGCAGCGCGTCATGGACTGGCGGGGCCAATCTGCGTGGCTTTCGCGCCTTGTTCCCGATGTATGTCTCGACCGTGCAAATCATCGCCCCGCATAACAAGGCGTTGATCCGCGCGGCCGATTTGCAGGGTGCGGTCATCGGCGTCGGCCCGCAGGGCAGCAGTGCCGCCTCCATCCTGCCGCGCGCTTTGGCCGCCCTTGGCATCGTCCCCGCCGGATTTCGCGCCGGTGGCTATATCGAGCAGATTAACCAGATGAGCGCTGGCGATCTGACCGCCTGCGCCTTTGTCGGCGCAACACCGGTGCCCGCCATCGTCAGCGCCGCCCGCCTCGCCGGGTTCAATCTCATCGGCTTCAACGATCAGCAGGCCGCCTTGATGATCAAAGCGGTACCGGGGCTGATGGCCGCCATCATCCCGCAGAATAGTCTGCCCGGCCAATCCGCGGCTGTCGCCACCATCGGCACCGGCAATATCGCCATCGGCCGCGCCGATCTGCCGGCCGGTCTGGTCAGCGCGCTGACCTTGGCGGCCATGAAACATCGCGCCGCCCTGGATCGCGTGATTCCCGGCAACGGCCTCATCCAGCCCGCCCAATTGCTCGAAGGCGACAGCCAGATCATGCTCCATGAGGGCGCTGTCCAGGCGTTGCAATCGCTCGGTATCACTGTGCCGGACAGGCTGACCAAGAGCTGAACTTTCAGCGCCAGGGCAATCGCCCTATATGTCCGCCGCCGGAGTGGCGGCATGATAGTACGAATGGGACATGATTTTGCAGCGTTTCACGATGGCTTTGGTGGAATTCAGCCGGCGCTACGCCTGGCTGACGATCTTGCTGGTGCTGGTGCTCACCGGCCTCGGCCTCGGCTACGCGCGCAGCCATCTCGGGATCGACACCAATACCGACGATCTGTTTTCCCCCTCATTGCCCTGGCGTCAGCAGGCCGCCAAACTCAGCCACGATTTCCCGCAATTCGATAATCTCCTGGTGGCCGTGGTCAGTGGCAAAACCCCCGAGGAAGCCGATGAAACCGCCGCCGCCCTAACCCGCGCCGTCAGCGCCGATCGGGCACATTTCATCGATGTCGAACGCCCCGATTCCGGCTCCTTTTATAACCAAAACGGATTTTTGCTCCTGCCTGCGGACCAATTGGCCGGTTTGCTCAACGGCATCGTCACCGCGCAGCCTTTTCTCGGCCAACTCACCGCCGATCCCACCGCGCGCGGCCTGTTCGCAGCACTCGGCCTGCTCGCCCAGGGCAGTGCCCAGGGTCAGGCCAATCTCACCCCCTACCAGCCCGAATTGGCCGCCTTCCAAACCGCGCTCGATCAGGCAGCAGCGGGCAACCCCGCGCCGCTCTCCTGGCAAACGCTCATCGCGCCCGGCCTCACCGGCGCGCAGGGGGCGTATCGCTTCGTGCTGATCCACCCGGTGCTCGATCATGGCACGCTGGAGCCCGGCGGAGCCGCGACCGCGGCCTTGAAACAAATCATCGCCGGCCTGCCTGACGTCGCGGCAGGCCGGGCAGATGTGCATTATACCGGCCAGATCCCGCTCGCCGATGAGGAATTTGCCTCCCTCGCCCAGGGCATGGTCACCGGGCTCGTCATCAGCCTGATCCTGATCGCGCTGTGGCTGTTCCTCGCGGTGCATTCCTGGCGGCTGATCCTGCCGATCCTCGCGACACTCGCCATCGGTCTGGCGCTGACATTCGGCTTCGCCGCCATCGCCATCGGCCGGCTCAACCTCATCTCGGTGGCCTTCGCCATATTATTCGTCGGTCTGGCCGTGGATTTCGCGATTCAGTTTGCCGTCAGGCTGCGCGAGCGGCGTTTTCGCACCGGTGACGCCGCCCAGGCCATGACCATGACGGCGCAGGATATCGGCGTGCAGATCGCGCTGGCCGCCGCCGCCACCGCCAGCGGCTTCCTCGCCTTCGCGCCGACCAGCTTTGTCGGTGTCGCCGAGCTTGGCATCATTGCCGGCGCGGGCATGATCATCGCTTTTTTCTGCACCATCACCTTCCTGCCCGCTCTGCTCAGCCTGACCATGCCCCGGCCCGAGCAAAAGCCCATCATCCTGCCCTTCGGTCTGGCCATGGATCGCGGCCTCGCCGCATGGCGCCGGCCCATTCTGGCGGGCTTTGCGCTGCTCGCCATCGCCGGGGTCGGTGCCGGGCTGACGCAGAAATTCGATTCCAACCCGCTGCACACCAAGGACCCGCATACCGAGGGCATGCGCACCCTGAACATGTTGCTCGGCAACCCGATCACCAACCCGTTTTACGCCGATATTCTGGTGCCCAATCTGGCTGCCGCGCGCACCATGACTGACCGCCTGACCGCCCTGCCCGAAATCTCGCAGGTCATCTCCGGCGCCAGTTTCATCCCGACCGGTCAAAGCGCCAAATTGGCGATGATCGCGCAGACCGCGCAAATCCTCGCCCCCTCCCTGGCGGTCAATCCCAACCCCGCACCCCTCACCGCGGCCGATCTGCGTGCGGCCATGGCGAAACTGCAAACCGGCATCGCCCAGGCCGCGCCCCATTTGCCGGCCGATTCGCCCTTGCGGGGCATCGCCGCCGCGTTGGCCCGGCTGCAAACCGCCCCCGATGCCACGGTGCTGGCCATGAACAGCGCGCTCACCCGGTTTCTCCCCGGCGAGCTTGAGCGCCTTGCCACAGCCCTCACCGCCGCCCCGGTCAGCCTCGCCACGCTGCCGCCCGCCATCAAGCGCAACTGGTTCCTCCCCGATGGCCAGGTGCTGGTCCAGGCCGTCCCGACCGAGGCGGAATCCAACAGCTCCTCCGGCCTTGCTCATTTTGTCCGCGCCGTGCGCAACCTCGCCCCCGATGCCGGCGGCCCGGCGGTGCAGATCATCGCCACAGCGGGAACCATTTTATATGCCTTCCGCGAGGCCGCCTTGCTCGCCGCCGCCGCCATCACCGTGATCCTGCTGATCGCCCTGCGGTCCTGGCGCGATACGTCCCTGGTGCTGGTCACGCTCGCTATGTCGGCGCTGCTCACCGCCTTGTTCGCCCGCCTGGTCGGGCTGACCCTGAATTACGCCAATATCATCGCCTTGCCGCTGCTGCTCGGCGTCGGGGTCTCGTTCAACGTCTATTTCGTCATGAACTGGCGGGCCGGGCGGCGGCAATTTCTCGGCTCGGCCACGGCGCGCGCCATCCTGTTTTCCGCCCTCACCACCGCCACCGCCTTCGGCTCCCTGGTCGCCTCGCATGATCGCGGCACCGCCAGCATGGGCCTGCTGCTCTTGCTCAGTCTGGCCGCCGTGCTGATCGCAACCTTCATCATGCTGCCCGCCTTGCTGTTCACCCTCACCCCGCCCGCGCACGCCAATGGCGACTAAACCCGGCGTTGCTCAGCCAACTCTGATGAAACGCAGTCTGGCTTTATCCGGCCATCGCACCAGCATCGCGCTCGAAGCCGAATTCTGGGACGTGCTCGATCAGCAATGCACGGTAAAAGGCCTCAGCCTCGCGGCTCTGGTCGGTCAGATCGATGCCGCCCGGCCGCCGGCGCGGCCTTTGGCGTCAGCCTTGCGGCTCTACGCCCTGGCCGCCGTGCGGGCTGGCTGAATTCACCACGGATCGGATCAGCTCAACCGCCCGGGCAAAGGCCTGATCCGCGTCCAGCGTGCTGGTGTCGAGCAACAGCGCATCCGCCGCCGGCTTCAGGGGCGCTGCAGCCCGGGTGCGGTCGGCCTCGTCGCGGGCTGCCAGATCAGCCTGCACCTCGGCCAGATTCGTCTCTGCCCCGGCGGCCAGCCGCTCAGCATAGCGCCGCCCGGCACGCGCCGGCAGGCTGGCGGTGACGAATAATTTAACCCCTGCGTCAGGGAATACGATGGTGCCGATGTCCCGGCCATCAAGCACCGCCCCGTGGCTCGCCGCAAAGCCGCGCTGGAAGCCCAGCAGCGCCGCCCGCACTCCAGGGATGGATGCCACCGCACTTGCCGCCCGGTCCGCCTCCGGGCCGCGTAGATCGTCGCGCGCCAGATCATCGGGCTGCAATGCCAACGCCGCCGCCTCGGCATCCTGGTCGCGTGCCGGGTCGCCGCCGCGCTCAAGCACCAGCCGGCCGACGGCCCGATACAGCAGCCCGGTATCCAAATAAGGCAGCCCAAACGAAGCGGCCAGGCGCCGCGCGAGCGTGCCTTTGCCCGACGCCGCGGGCCCATCAATGGCAATGACCAGGCTTTTCACAGCGCGGTGATCCGCGCGCCCAGGCCGCGCATCAACGGCGCGAAGCCAGGGAAGCTGGTGTCGATGAATCCCGCATCATCGATCGCAACCGGGCTCTGCGCGGCCTGCCCCAAAATGGCGGCACTCATCGCCAGCCGATGATCCATATGCGTCGCCACCAGCCCGCCGCCGATCTGGGCACTGCCGCCGTGAATGATCAAATCATCCCCCTCGATCTCGACATGGATGTTATTAACCCGCAGCAAAGCCGCCGTCGCCGCCAGCCGGTCGCTCTCTTTCACCCGCAATTCAGCAAGCCCCCGCAAGCGCGACGTGCCGCGCGCAAAAGCGCAGGCCACCGCCAGGATCGGATATTCATCAATCATGCTCGGCGCCCGGCTCTCCGGCACGTCGATCGCCCGCAAGGCGGTGTGTTCAACGGTGATATCGCCGATGCTTTCCCCGCCCTCGATGCGCGGGTTTCGCACCACCAATTCCGCACCCATCTCGCGCAGCACCTCGAATAATCCGGTCCGCAGAGGGTTCAGCCCGACCGCCTCGATCGTCACCCGTGAGCCCGGCACCAGCAACGCCGCGACGATTGCAAACGCCGCCGAGGATGGGTCGCCGGGCACCTTCACATCGGCGGCCCGCAATTCCGGCTGGCCCTCCAGGCTGATCACCCGGCCGAGCCGGACATGATTGACCGTCACCGTCGCACCGAAATGCCGCAGCATGTTTTCCGAATGATCCCGCGTCGGGATCGGTTCCTCAATTTCGGTCAGGCCGCGCGCATTCAGCCCGGCCAGCAGCAAGGCCGATTTCACCTGGGCGGAAGCCACCGGCAGCCGGTAGGTGATCGGCAGCGCCTCGCGCGCGCCGGTAATGGCCAGCGGCAGGCGCCCGCCCGCCCGCCCGGCGAATGTCGCGCCGATCGCGCTCAACGGGTCAATCACTCGCGCCATCGGCCGGCGGCGCAGCGAGGCATCGCCGGTCATCACCGCGAAAATATCATGGCTCGCCAGAATGCCGCACAGCAACCGTGCCGCCGTGCCCGAATTGCCCATGTCGAGTACATCCTCGGGTGCAATCAGCCCGCCGATGCCCCGGCCCGCGACCAGCCATGTGCCATCGCTCTGGCGCGCCAGCTCAGCACCCAACGCCCGCATCGCATCCGCCGTGCGCAACACATCCTCGCCTTCGAGCAATCCGGTAATCCGGCTTTGGCCCACCGCCAGGGCGGCGAACATCAACGCCCGGTGAGAAATCGATTTATCGCCCGGAACCCTGATAACTCCGCTCAAAGGCTGGGTTGCCGGGCCGGCGGACCATGGTTTGGGATGGTGAATATGCATGGCCGCGCGCTTAACACGGCAAGCGGCGTTTGACATAGAGCCACATGAGTGGCATGGCGCCGCGCCTGAAAAGGATTGCTGATTTTCCAGCAAAAAGGGGTTTGCCATGGCCAAGCCAGAACTCGGCGATAAACATACCTGCGTCTCTTGCGGCGCACGGTTTTTCGATCTCGGTAAAACCCCAGCGGTCTGTCCGAAATGCGCCACCGAACAGCCGGCTGAGCAGCCGCGCCTGAAACGCAACGTGCCGCTGCCCGAAGAGGCCAAAAAACCGGTGAAAGCCGTGGTGTCCGAGGATGGCGATGTCGATGTGGTCGATGACGCCGCCGATGAGGACATCCTCGACGATGATTCCGACCTCGAAGATGACGCCGACGCGATCGACGCCGACATCGAAATCGAGCCGGAATCCGACGAAGTCGAACGCTGATCAATAAGCAGGTTGACCCCCGCCCTCACGGCGGCGGGGGTCAGCCTGAATTTATCAGCATCAGCGGCCCGTCCAGCGCGCCTCGATCACCTTGGTGCCGGGCGGGATCACGCGGGTTTTCTCCAGTTTTTCGTCATTCAGCCTGATGGCGTTGAGCAGCACGAACAGCACGCAGGTATTCAGCACGCCGGGCGGAATCCATTGGATCATGCCGCCCAGCATCTGGTCATATTGCGCTGACATGCCGGGCAGAATCCGCCCGCACAGATCGTAGAAATTATAAAAAAGCTGCGCTGACAGCGCAATCACCGCCGTGATCAGAATTTGCGGGAACATCACCATGAACCCGGCAATCATCCGCGCCAGATAGCTGTAGCGGCAGGCCGGCTTGGGCCTTGGGTCGAGCACCACGAACCAGAACAGCAGCCCGGCCAGAATCATCGATATATTCATCACCGCATATACCAGCGGGTCGAGCATGGCGATGAAATTGATCGAGGGTATCAGCCAAAAATTGGTCACCAGCAGCACCGTCAGCGCCGCCACCAGCGGGTGTGCGGCAATCAGCAGGCCAAGCCGCACTGGCCGCCAGGACAAAACGCGCAGCACCACCGCCGGCACGCCGCGCGCCAATATCTCGCCCGGCCAGGATACCGCCAGCATGAACGGCCCGAATACCCCGATCATCACCTGCTGGGTCCGATCGAGGAAAAACATATGCTGGGCATAGTAATCAAAACGCGTCTGCAGCACCGCATACATGCCGATGATGCCAAGGTAGTACAACCAAACCCGTCGCCGGCGCGGCAGCGCCTCAGGCGGTGTGCGCGCGAGGCCCCTGGCATACCACCACAACGCCAGGCCGGCTGCGAGAAACTCCGGCGCGTTGAAAATGAACGGCATGAACCAGGGCAGGTCGGCGGGGATGAACCGGCAAGCAAGGTCGATCAGCGCACCCAGGACCAGCAACCCGGCCAGAAAGGTCCGATCGGACAATTTGGTCAAATCGGCACGCCCGCCAGCGAGCGGCTGGTGCGGATCGTCTGCAGGGTCTGCACCCGCGCCACGTTGGGTGCCGCCGTCAGCCGCTCGGTGATCTGGTTCTCATGGGTTGCATCGCGCGCCACGAGCTTGAGCAGAAAATCGCCGCCGCCACGGATCATGTGGCATTCGCGCAATTCCGGCCAGCCGCCGACCAGCGATTCAAACCCGTCCAGCACCGCGTGCTTCTGGCTCTCCAGCCCGACGATGGCAAAGAACGAAATCTGCCAGCCCAGCTTCTGGCCATCGGTCTCGGCATGGTAGCCGCGAATAAACCCCGCTTCCTCCAGCCTTCGTACCCGGCGCAGGCAAGGCGGGGGCGAAATCCCAGCACGGCTCGCAAGCTCCACATTGGTCATCCGGCCATCCTGCTGAAGTTCAGCCAGAATCCGGCGGTCGATCGCGTCCAATTGGACGGGATCCAGGTCTCTTTGGGGCATGAATTCAAAATCCGATTTCAGTGTTGCGCGCAATATAATTGCAAAAATCAGTTTCGGGGAGGCCCCATGAGCGGTTTCTTTTCTGGTGAACCATTCTTGTGCAGTGGCGCATTGCACAGATATAACAAGATCCCCGCCGCCCGGTCTGACCCCCCATCACGGATTCCCGACCCCATGAGTCATATTCACGATATCCGGCTTCTGATCATCGGCGCCGGGCCAGCCGGCTACACGGCGGCCATTTATGCCGCACGCGCCAATCTGGCGCCGGTCATGATCGCCGGCCTGCAGCCCGGCGGGCAATTGACCATCACCACCGATGTCGAGAATTACCCAGGCTTTGCCGATGTCATCCAAGGCCCCTGGCTGATGGAACAAATGGCCAAGCAGGCCGAGCATGTCGGCACCAAAATCGTCTATGATCTGGTCACCGCCATCGATCTGTCGGCCCGGCCGTTCCGCGCCACCACCGATTCAGGGGATGTTTATCGCGCCGAGAGCGTCATCATCGCCACCGGCGCGCAAGCCCGCTGGCTCGGCCTGCCGTCGGAACAGAAATATCAGGGCGCCGGAGTTTCGGCTTGCGCCACCTGCGATGGATTTTTCTATCGCGGCAAAACCGTCGCCGTCGTCGGCGGCGGCAATACCGCGGTCGAGGAGGCGCTCTACCTCACCCACCACGCGAGCCACGTCACATTGATCCATCGCCGCGACAAATTGCGCGCCGAACAAATCCTCCAGCAGCGCCTGTTCGCGCACCCGAAAATCTCGGTCATCTGGGATCACGAGGTCGATGAAATCATCGGCACCGGCACCCCGCCCACCGTCAGCAGCCTCAGACTCAAACACACCCAGACCGGTGCAGCGCAGGAATTGCCGGTCGATGGCGTGTTCATCGCCATCGGCCACTCCCCGACCACCGAATTGTTCAAAGGCCAGCTCGCCATGGACAAAGAGGGGTATTTGATCACCACGCCCGGCAGCACGCGCAGCTCCATCGAAGGCGTGTTCGCCGCCGGCGACGTGCAGGACAAAATCTTCCGCCAGGCCGTCACAGCCGCCGGCACCGGCTGTATGGCCGCCCTTGAGGCAGAAAAATTTCTGGCTCATCACGAGACGGATGCGCGCATCGCCGCATAATATGTTATCGCAAACGATCCGGAGCATGGTCCGGACAGAAAAAAGGCGGATTTAAGCGTGGCAGGACATCATATGGATTGGGACAAATTGCGGGTGTTCCACGCGGTCGCCGAGGCGGGCAGCTTCACCCATGCCGGGGACACGCTCAATCTGTCCCAATCAGCCGTCTCGCGGCAGATCTCGGCCTTGGAAGAGGCGCTGTCAGTGCCTTTGTTTCATCGCCATGCGCGCGGCCTGATCCTCACCGAACAAGGCGAGGCGCTGAACCGCACCGTGCGCGAGGTCTTCGCCAAACTCGCCATGACCGAGGCGCTGCTCGCCGAAAGCAAGGAAAAGCCGGCCGGCCGTCTGAAAGTCACCACGACCCATAGTTTCGGCGTCACCTGGCTCGCGCCCCGGCTGAAACATTTCCTGCATGACTACCCCGATGTCTCGGTCACCCTGCTGCTCGACGATACCGACCTGGATCTGGCGATGCGCGAGGCCGATGTCGCGATCCGGATGCACCCGCCCCGCCAGCCCGACCTTGTGCAGCGCTCGCTCGGTGAAATCCACTGGCAAATCTGGGCCTCGGCGGATTATCTGAAAACCGCCGGCATGCCCGAACGCCCCGAAGATCTCGATCAGCATCGCCTGGTCCTGTTCGGTGACCGCAAGCCGCCCGTCGCCGATGTCAATTGGCTGGCCGAGATCGGCCGGCGCGATGGCACTGCCCGCCGCGGCGTGATGGAAGTCAACTCCCTGCAAGCCATGCTGGTGGCGATCCGCAGCGGCATCGGCATCGGCGCCGTGCCCGATTATCTGGTCTCCGACCAGACCGGGCTCGTGCAATTGCTCCCCGGCGTCAAAACCCCCAAAATCGACATGTATTTCGTCTATCCGGAAGAATTGAGGAATTCCAAGCGCATTTCCGTTTTCCGCGATTTTCTGATCGCGCAAATCGCCACGAAATCGTGAGGTTCGGGATAATCCAGCGTTTCGGCTGACTTGGCGCGACATTGCTATAATGTCATCGAACCCGCAGCATTGACCCCCTTACATCCGGGGTAAAAGCGCATAGGTCTATGAAACGCCGCAGACGATCGCGGTAACGTCTCCCAGACGTGAAGCCTCCCTGTTGACTTCAACCCCGCCGGCCTATTGTCCGGCGGGGTTTCTTTTTGTCTAGAGCGTTTTCCGATCAATCGGAAACGCTCTAGCTTATATTTGGCGAGCAACTCTATCCGATCAGGTTGTATCTACGATTCAACCTGATCGGATGTTGCTCTAGGACAATATTGGTTGAGCTGGAGTCGCCTGACTCCAGCTCAACCAATGAAATTGATCGGAAAAATACGGCGAGAGCGGGTGCGTGATAACGCATCCCGCCCTAGCTTGGCTTGGTGGGCTTACTGCGACAGGCTCTTCACATGAGCGACCTGCTTTTGCATCGCCGCCAGCAACGCCGAAACCTGGCCGCCATTACTGACGATCACGCTGGCATAATCCGACCGCTCAGTAACCCTTAGCGACGTCCCCTCAACCACAACGTCAACAATCTTCGGGCTGCCGCTCACATCCTGCACCACCCAACCCACATCGGTCGGCGCCGCACTCGGCCGGTTCACCGTCGTGTCCACAATCACCGTCCCACCCGGCTGTGCCTGGGCGTTATTGACCTTGAACGTAATCCCCTTATCGGCGCGGATCTGGGCGGTGATGTTATAAGCGAGCAAATCATGGAACAGCTGCATATATTCGGTCTTCTGCGCAGGCGTCGCCACATTGGTGTAGCGGCCCAGAACGAACTGCCCCACCTGATCCACCGCCACGATGTTTTCGACAATACCGCGCAAGGCCGCAGCCTTCTGCGCCGTGCTGTCAGGACCGTTGATAACGCCGAGCAGCTGGTTGCCAGCCTGCGTGATGAAGGCGGATGCCGCACTGGTGCTGACATCGGCGCGCGCCAGCGGCGCCAGCGCCAAAGCAGGTAATAGCGCCAACGCGCCGAGCATGACGCGACGAGGAGTGTTGGCCATTAAAGGCTCCTTTCCGAAAATTGGTCCAAGTCGACTAAGGTGAAAAGCAAGCAGATCGATTATTTCTGGGCCGGCTGAGGATACCAGTCAGGCGTCGTCAACACGTTCCGCTTTTCAATCTGCTTGAGTTGTGAGGCACGATTCTGGCGATAAAGGCTCCGGAATGTGGCGTAAGGATCAAGCGCCGTCTCCTTGATCTGATCGATCGGACCCAACAAATCGGTCCGCGTATTGACCAATGACAAACCGGTTTCAGAATAGCTGAACACACTCAGGCCCGTACTCGCCGGCGGAGCCGCCGTCGGGGTGAGCAGAAATTCGATCGGAATATTGGTCGCATCGCGCACGTCCGAGGGCCCAAGCAGCGGCAGATATAAATATGGACCCTCGCCCACACCCCAATCAGCCAGCGTCAAACCAAAATCGGTGTTTGTCTCGGGATACCCCACCGATGTCGCCGGGTCGAAAATCCCACCGATCCCAACCGTCGAATTCATCAAAAACCGCACCAAAGCCGTGCCCGCCAGGCGCGATTTGCCCTCCATCATGAAATTCACCAGCCGCGCCGGCTCACCCAGATTGGTCGCAAAATCGTCCACATGCTGCCGGAAACCGGTCGTCGTGATATCTTTGTAACCAATCGCAACCGGCTTCAAAACATTGTTATCAAGGACGTCATTGACCTTATAAAACACCCGGTTGGTCGGCTGCAGCGGGTCATTCTGCTCCTGATAAGCCTGATAGGCGGCCGTATCGCTTTGCGGCGGCGGCGTCGCACAGCCCGCCAACAAGGCACCAAGCATGAGGAACGGAACAGTTTTTTTGAGCACCACCAAGCAAGCCTCCTAATAATCCAGACATAGCGCGCGTTTGCAGACGACGCGGGCACCGGACCGGGTTATACCTACCTGGCTGGCCTTAAGCTATTATGTAGAACGCAGGCCTGATCGATCAACCATAACGTCCTACCTCTTGCCGAACAGCGATGACGCTGCCACCAGACAAACCCCGACCCCGAGAGACGGAGAATAACCAAGGAATGACGCACAATCCCAACCGCGCCGTTCTGCAACGCTGGCTTGCAGGCCCCCGCATCGAGCCGCTGCCCGCGCGCTCGGCCAACGCGCCCGCACCCGCCATCTCGTTCGAGTTTTTCCCGCCTAAAACCGAAGCCCTCGAAGCCCAGCTCTGGACATGTATCCGCCGGCTGGAAAAACTCAGCCCACGCTTCGTCTCCGTCACTTACGGCGCCGGCGGCACCACCCAGGAACGCACCCACGCCACCGTCACCCGCATCGTCAAGGAAACCGCCCTCATCCCCGCAGCCCACCTCACCTGCGTTGGCGCCAGCCGCGGCGAGGTCGATGATGTCGCACGCCTCTATTGGGATGCCGGCGTGCGTCACATCGTGGCATTGCGGGGCGATCCGCCGCCCGGCGAAGCCTTCACACCCCACCCGCAAGGCTATGCCTACGCAGTCGATCTCGTGGCCGGCCTCAAACGCGTCGCCGATTTTGAAATCGCCGTCGCCGCCTACCCCGAAACCCACCCGCAAGCCATCAGCGCCGACGCCGATCTCGATAACCTCAAACGCAAAATTGACGCCGGTGCCTCGCACGCCATCACCAATGTCTTTTTCGATAACGATGTCTTTCTCCGCTTCCTCGACCGATGCCTCGCCGCAGGCATCACCGCACCGATCATCCCGGGCATCATGCCGGTCTCCAACTTCGCCCAAATCGCGCGCATCAGCGCCATGTGCGGCGCCTCCATCCCGAGCTGGATGGGTGCCATGTTCGATGGCCTCGATGACGATCTGGAAACCCGCCGCATGATCGCGGCCGCCATCGCCGCCGAACAAGTCCGCCTGCTGCAAGCCAACGGCATCGATGAATTCCACCTCTATACCCTCAACCGCGCCGATCTCTCCTTCGCCATCGCCCGCATCCTCGGAGTCAAATCAACCCCGTGATGCCACTCATCCGGCAGCTTGGGCGGATCGGTCAGCAAGATCCGGGGGCTCTGCCCCCTGGACCCCCGAAAGGGCATAATGCCCTGGACCCTGTAAATTTCGGGTTTGGTGAAAGGAGGACCGACCATACTCTCACCATAACTCCGCTCGGTCCCCCTTTCACCAAACCCGAACTCATGGATTTCAAGGGCTTTGCCTTTGATGGGGTTCCAAGGGGCAAAGCCCCTTGGCCTTTCCTGCCGATCATCGCCCAAGCGATTGGATTGGCAGCATGACGGGTTATTTGGACCGGTTGAATGGGGAGCAGCGTGCGGCGGTTGAGGCAACCGAGGGCCCGGTGTTGGTTTTGGCCGGGGCAGGGACGGGCAAGACGAGTGTTTTGACCACGCGTTTTGCGCATATTTTATTAACCAAGCGGGCTTTTCCGAATCAGATTTTGGCGGTGACGTTCACCAACCGTGCGGCGCGTGAGATGCGCGAGCGGATCGGCAAATTGCTCGGTCAGCCGGCTGAGGGTTTATGGCTGGGCACATTTCATGCGCTGGGTGCGCGCATGTTGCGCCGGCATGCGGAGTTGGTCGGGCTGTCCTCGAATTTTTCGATTCTCGACAGTGACGATCAGATGCGTCTGCTCAAGCAGATATTGGATGCGGCGAAAATTGATGTGAAGCGTTGGCCGCCGCAGATTTTGATGAATCAGATTCAACGCTGGAAGGATCGTGGTTTTGCGCCGGGCGCTGTGCCGGCGGATCAGGAGAGCGATTACGCCAATGGCCGGGCGGGGGATTTATATCGCGATTACCAAAAGCGGCTACTCGCATTGAACGCGGCGGATTTCGGTGATCTGCTCTTGCATGTGACGGATCTGCTGAAGCGCGATCCCACGGTTTTGGCGCAATATCATCAATATTTTCGCTATATATTGGTCGATGAATATCAGGACACCAATTTAGTCCAATATTATTGGCTGCGTTTATTGGCCCAGGCGCGGAAGAATATTTGCTGTGTCGGGGATGATGATCAAAGCATTTATTCCTGGCGCGGTGCGGAGATCGAAAATATTCTCAGATTCGAGAAGGATTTTCCCGGTGCGCAGATTATCCGCCTTGAGGCCAATTACCGATCGACCGCACCGATTCTGGCGGCCGCGTCAACATTGATTGCGCATAATGAAGGCCGGCTCGGCAAAACATTGAGGCCCGGGCGGGAGAATGCGCAAGGCGAGCGGGTTCAGGTTCAGGCCTTGTGGGATTCCGATGAAGAGGCGCGGATGGTGGCATCGCGCATGGAATCGCTGCGTGCCGAAGGTCATAGCCTGGCCGAAATGGCGGTGCTGGTGCGGGCCGGGTTTCAGACCCGCGCGTTCGAGGAGCGTTTGATTCAGTTCGGCATTCCCTATCGTGTCATTGGTGGCCTGCGCTTTTACGAACGCGCCGAAATTCGCGATGCGATCGCCTATTTGCGGGTGCTGGCCCAGCCGGCGGATGATCTGGCGTTTGAGAGGATCATCAACACGCCCAAGCGCGGTGTCGGCGATACGGCCATGCGCAATATTCGCGAGCAGGCCAATCGTGCCGGCACGCCGTTATTCGCAGCCCTCGCCCAATTGCTCGAAACCGGCGGCCTGCGCGGCAAATTGCGTGAAACACTGAGCGATTTGCTGCGTGATTTCGATCGTTGGCGTGCTCTGCTGGCGGCTCAAGGCCATGTCATCACCTTGACCACCATGCTCGATGAATCCGGCTATACCGCCATGTGGCAGGCTGACAAATCGCCCGAAGCGCCGGGGCGGCTGGAAAACTTGAAAGAATTGGTGCGCGCTTTGGCCGATTTCGAAACCCTGACCGGTTTTCTCGATCATGTCTCTTTGGTGATGGAAAATGAAGAGACCGCGGATGACGCCAAAGTCAGCCTGATGACCCTGCATGCCGCCAAGGGCCTTGAGTTCGATACTGTATTTCTGCCGGGTTGGGAGGAGGGGGTATTCCCCAATCAGCGCGCGCTTGACGAAGGCGGTTTGAAATCGCTCGAAGAGGAGCGGCGTCTGGCTTATGTCGGTATAACCCGCGCCCGGCTGCGCGCCGTCATCAGCCACGCAGCCAACCGGCGCATTTATGCCAATTGGCAAAGCAGCATCCCGAGCCGTTTCATCGAGGAATTACCCGCCGAGGAAATCGAATTCGGCGGCTCGGCCTCTCAGCAGCGCGAAGCGCGCTTGGCCGCCCCGTCCATTTTCACCGGCCGCGCACCGCTCACAGCCGCGCGCCCCCGGGTGATCGATCAGTGGGATCAGCCATCGCGCCCGCCCAAGGCCGATAAAATCCCCGTTGGTGCGCGGGTGTTTCATGAAAAATTCGGCTACGGCATTGTCACCGATGCCGATGACGATCGGCTGGATATCAAATTCGAAACTTCCGGCGAAAAGCGTGTGCTAGACCGGTTCGTGGAGCGCAGATGAGCCGGGAAACGCTTGAACGCATTGCCTTCATTGTGCCCGATGATGCGCTGGAAATGTTCGAATCCGCCCTTGGCGCGCATTGCCGGGCGGTGTCGTTTTATCAGAACGAAGCCGAGCAGACCTGGCTGCTCGAAGCGGTGCGCGAGCATGGCGCCAACGAGGCCGGCTTGCAGGGCGCGCTCGCATTGGCGGAAATGATCACAGGTTTTGCGCCGCATATTGAGCGCGGGCCGATCGAGGCGGGCGGCTGGCTGGCAAAAACGCGCCAAGCCTTTCCCGAGCAGGTGATCGGCAAATCATTCGCCGTCCGCGGCACGCATGTCACCACGCCGCGCAACCCGCATCGCTTCACCATGGTCATCGATGCCGGATTGGCGTTCGGCAGCGGCGAGCATTTTTCAACCCGGCTTTGTTTGATCGC
>NCAP01000059.1 GCA_002255495.1 Rhodospirillales bacterium 20-60-12
AGATGGACAAAGTCCGCCAGCGACATCCTCGCCAGCATCGAACGCTTCTGCACTTTCAACGCTCAACACAAATAACAGCCTTGATCAAATAAACTTCCGGTTCAGGACGCTAGACGCGGATAAGCCCCTTTTGACAGAGTTTATCCCGGGCTTTGTGCCGGTTGGTAGCAGTCTATGCCCGACGCGGAATCACTCCCACTCGATCGTTCCGGGCGGCTTGCTCGTGATATCGTAGGTCACGCGGTTAATGCCGCGCACTTCATTGACGATGCGGTTCGAAATACGGGAGAGAAAAGCCATATCGAACGGATAGATATCCGCCGTCATGCCATCCGTGCTGGTGACCGCCCGCAAGGCGCAGGCGAAATCATAGGTGCGGCCATCGCCCATCACGCCGACACTGCGCACCGGCAGCAACACAGCAAAAGCTTGCCAAATGGCATCATACAGCCCGGCCGCGCGGATTTCCTCCAGATAAATCACATCGACTTTCTGCAGCAGGGCGATTTTTTCACGATCCACCGCACCGGGGATGCGAATAGCCATGCCCGGGCCGGGGAAGGGGTGGCGGCCGACCATCTCCTCGGGCATGCCAAGCTCCCGACCCAGGGCGCGCACTTCGTCCTTGAATAATTCGCGCAGCGGTTCAACCAACTGCATGTTCATCCGTTCGGGCAGGCCGCCGACATTATGATGCGATTTGATCACCGCACTCGGCCCGCCCAGCACACTCACGCTCTCGATCACATCGGGGTATAATGTCCCCTGGGCCAAGAACCCGGCACCGCCGATCTTGCCGGCCTCCTCTTCGAAAACCTCGACGAACAGCCGGCCGATGATTTTGCGCTTTTGTTCGGGGTCGGACACACCGGCAAGCTCGCCGAGGAAGAGGTCGGACGCATCGCGATGGACCAGTTTGATATTGAACCGGTCACGAAAATTGCTCACCACCTGGGCCGCTTCGACGTGGCGCAGCAAGCCGTGATCGACGAAAATGCAAGTCAGCTGATCACCGATCGCCTCATGGATCAGCACCGCGGCGACAGCGGAATCCACCCCGCCGGATAGGCCGCAAATAACCTGGCCCTGGCCCACCTGCGCGCGGATGGCGGCAATCTGGGTCTCTCGATACCCGGCCATTGTCCAGGTCCCGTGCAGGCCGCAGACATGGCGGCAGAAATTGGCCAGCAATTTCGCGCCATCGGGCGTATGCATCACTTCAGGATGGAATTGCACGCCATAGAAATGCAGCATCTCATTGGCAATCGCAGCGAATGGTGCGCCCTCGCTGGTCGCAACCACTTTGAAGCCTGGCGGCAGCGCGCTCACCCGGTCACCATGGCTCATCCACACCTGAGCCCTGTCACCAACCCGCCAGACACCTTCGAATAACGCACAATCGGCGGTGATATCGATGAAGGCGCGGCCGAATTCGCGATGCTCGGAGCCTTCCACAACGCCGCCCAGTTCGGCGCACATCGTCTGTTCGCCGTAACAAATGCCCAGAATCGGCACTCCGGCCTCCAGCACCGCCGGATCGACCCGCGGGGCGCCGGCTTCGGTTACACTGGCCGGGCCGCCCGAGAGAATGATGCCCCGCGCGCCAAAAGCGCTGATCCGCTCAGGTGCGGCATTGAAGGGAAATATCTCGCAATAAACCCCTGCCTCGCGCAAGCGCCGGGCGATGAGTTGGGTAACCTGGCTGCCGAAATCCAGGATTAGAATTTTTTCGCTGTCCATGGCATCCAAAACCACGCTCTCTTGTGTGGTGCAAGCGGCGCCGACAGGAGACCCGGTTAGCTGCCCACGAGGCCCAGTTGCGGCGATGAAGCCTGGGCCTGCATCTGGCGCGGGATTCGCCCGGCCTCGCGTGCAGCAAAGCCCGCCGCCACGGCATCACGCATGGCTGCCGCCATCAAAGGCGGGTTATGGGCGCGGGCAATGGCGGTGTTGAGAAGTACAGCAGCACAGCCGAGTTCCATCGCCAGGGTCGCGTCCGAGGCTGTGCCAATGCCGGCATCCAAAATAACTGGCACCGCGCTCGCTGCGCAAATCCGCTCGATATTATACGGGTTCAAAATGCCCAATCCGGTGCCGATCGGCGCACCGAGCGGCATTACAGCCACCGCGCCGGCATCGGCCAGCTTGCGGCACATCACCGGATCATCGATGCAATAGGGCATCACGTTGAACCCCTCACGCACCAGAATTTCCGTGGCGCGGAGCAATAATTCGCTATCGGGCAGCAACGTTTCGCGATCGCCGATCAGCTCGAGTTTGACCCAATCGGTCTCCAGCGCCTCGCGCCCCAATTGCGCGGTCAGCACCGCATCCTTCACGGTGGCACAGCCGGCCGTGTTGGGCAGCAAAAACTGCCCATCGAGCAAATCGGTCAGGCTTTCGGCATAAGCCTGCAGACTGATCCGGCGGATCGCCAGCGTCACCATGGCGGGTTTGGCCTGCATGATCGCATCGAGCAGGCTTTGCTGGTTCGGGTAACCGGCCGAGCCGAGCAGCAGGCGTGAGGGAAAATCCTGCCCGGCGATGTGCAACATCAGCCACCTCCCACGGGGCGGACAATTTCAACCGAATCGCCTGGCTTCAGTTTGGTGTAAGGCCACAGGCTGCGCGGAATCACATCGCCGTTCAACGCCACCGCCACGCCACGCGCAGCCGGCACGTTCTCGCTCGAAAGCATCGCCAGAATATCGGCCGGGCAGCTGGCACGCGCTTCGCCGTTCACCATGATCGTCATGCAGCCTGCTGCCTTTTTTGAAAGCGCGTCATTGAAAACGCCAATATACGCGGATCGCTGACACCGCTGAGAATCGTCTCAGTCACGGCTGCCACTGTTACCGGGGTCAGCAATATGCCGTTGCGATGATGACCGGTGGCAAATATCAGCCCATCGATCCCCGAGGCACCCAAAATCGGCGCATCATCGCGCGAGCCGGGCCGAAACCCGGCCCAGGTTTCAATCACTGGCAATTCCTCGATCCCCGGCAAAGCCCGCCACGCGCCATCGAGCAAGGCGAGCAAGCCGCCCGCCGTAAGCGCGCCGTCAAAGCCGCGCTCTTCCACCGTCGCCCCGATCACCAGCCTGCCGTCAGCCCGCGGCACGATGTAAACGCCAGGTGCCCAGATCACATGATGGGCCAAAGGTGCTGCTGGGTTCATCTGCAACGCCAGCATCTGGCCCTTCACCGGCCGCACCGGCAAGGGCGGAAAGCCTTCAATCAAGCCCGACCACGCGCCGGCAGCCAGCACAATGACATCAAACTCATGCAACCCGCTGGCCGTGCGGAGCGCCCGCGCGCGCCCAGCCTCAATCTCGATTCGCTCGATTTTCTGCCCCTCACGCAGCACGCCGCCGGCTTTGCTGAAGGCGGCAGCCAGCGCAGGGGCGAGTTTGCGATTATCCACCTGATGATCGGCCGGCGAAAATACCGCGCCGGCGAGTTTGGCATCCAGATAAGGCTCGCGCTCGCGCGCTTGTGCTGGCGTTAGCCATTCCAGCGCCACACCCATCGATTGCTGAAATGCCAGCTCGTGGCGCAATTTGGCGGCATCATCGCGGGTCAGGGCGATGCGCAGCGTCCCCTCGGTGCGATACCCGATGTCCAGGCCCGAGGCCGCTTGCACATCGGCTGCGAAATCCGGCCAGAGCGCCTGGCTTTGATGATTGAGCGTGAACAAATCACGCTCGCCTGGCTCGGTTTCGATCCCGGCGGCGAGCATGCCCGCCGCCGCATGGCTCGCACCACTGCCCGCGCGGTCACGCTCGAACAATGTGACTGCACAGCCCGCCTGCGCGAGCCGCCAGCCAATGCCGAGCCCGATGACCCCGCCGCCGATGATACCAACACGCACGGAACCTACTCGGCCGCTTGCTCGGTGACGTTCTCGGGCAAATAAACTTGGCCGCCTTTTTCGCGGAACTCCTCGCTTTTGGCATCCATGCCCGCCATCCGCTCGGCATCGGCGCGGATATCCTGGGTGATTTTCATCGAGCAGAATTTCGGGCCGCACATCGAGCAAAAATGCGCGACCTTATGCGCATCCTTAGGTAAGGTTTCATCGTGATATTGCCGTGCCGTATCGGGGTCGAGCGAGAGATTGAATTGATCTTCCCAACGGAATTCAAAGCGGGCGCGCGATACTGCATCATCGCGCAACCGGGCCAAGGGATGGCCCTTCGCGAGATCCGCCGCGTGGGCGGCAAGTTTATAGGTAATCACACCGGTTTTCACGTCATCGCGGTTCGGCAGGCCGAGATGTTCCTTTGGCGTCACATAGCACAGCATCGCCGTGCCGAACCAACCGATCATGGCGGCCCCGATAGCCGAAGTGATATGGTCATAGCCTGGTGCAATATCGGTGGTCAGAGGCCCGAGCGTGTAAAACGGCGCCTCGTGGCAAATCTCCAGTTGCTTGGTCATGTTTTCGCGTATCTTGTGCATCGGCACATGGCCGGGGCCTTCGATCATCACCTGACAGCCTTTGGCCCAGGCGCGCTTGGTCAGCTCACCCAGCGTTTCCAGTTCGGCGAATTGCGCCGCGTCATTGGCATCTGCGATCGAGCCCGGGCGCAAGCCGTCGCCAAGTGAGAAACTGACATCATATTTGCGCATGATATCGCAAATTTCATCGAATTTCTCATAGAGAAAGCTCTCCTGATGCCGCGAGAGGCACCAGCGCGCCATGATCGATCCGCCGCGCGAGACAATACCCGTGACCCGCTTGGCCGTGAGAGGAATATAAGCCAGCCGGACGCCGGCATGGATGGTGAAATAATCAACACCCTGCTCAGCCTGCTCGATGAGCGTGTCGCGGAACACTTCCCAGCTCAGTTTATCCGGGTCGCCGCCGACTTTCTCCAGCGCCTGATAAATCGGCACCGTACCGATCGGCACCGGCGAATTACGCATGATCCAGCCGCGGATATTATGAATATTGCGCCCGGTGGACAGGTCCATCACATTATCCGCACCCCAGCGGATCGCCCAAACGAGTTTTTCCACCTCTTCCGCAGCGCCCGATGTAACCGCCGAATTGCCGATATTGGCGTTGATTTTGACCAGGAAATTCCGGCCGATAATTTGCGGCTCGATCTCGGGGTGATTGATATTGGCCGGGATGATCGCGCGGCCCGCGGCAATTTCGCTGCGGACGAATTCCGGTGTCACGAAATCCGGAATCGCTGCGCCAAAATCCTCGCCGTCGCGCGTGCCACCTAGGGCCGTCGTGCGCCCGAGATTTTCACGGTGCGCCACATAGATCATCTCTTCGGTGATGATGCCAGCGCGGGCGAATTCATATTGCGTCACCGGCTGTCCCGCGACACCTTCATAAATGGTGTGGTTGGCCGGGCATTCGGGCACCAGCCGGTCGGCCGGGGCAAAGCCGTTATCCTCGGGCTTGATCGGCCGCGGCACGGCGCGGACAAAACCGCGCTTGGCGAGCCATGGGGCCCGCACCTGGGTAATGCCCGCTGCCAGATCAATGTGGGCGGCGGGGTCGGTAAAGGGGCCGGACGTGTCATAGAGCGTCAAAGCCGGCTCGCGCGCCGTGGCATGCAGCTCCACCTGCCGGAACGGGACGCGTATGTCGTCATGGCCTTCGATGGCCTTCGGGCGATGAGAAAATCTTGCGCGAGCCGATAATCGGCCCGGTGGTCACGGCGGTCGGTTTCTGCTGGATCGTCATGGCACGCACCCTCATTGAATTGGCAGTCAGGGTACGGATGCTCAAAATGCCCGTCCCTCCGCCGGTATAAGCCGGATCAGGTTCAAAGGGTTCGGCCAACGCCATCTCAGCAGCCTTGCGACTGCACCCCTCGGTGGGAGAAACAATGGTCGCGGCGCTAAGCTCTGTCAATCTTTACAAATTTCTGAGCCATTTGACCGGCGGCGCCACGGCATAATTGAGTTGCAGCAGAACAATCCAGCCGATGCTGACATAAGTATCGATCACGCATAATGCCGCACCCAGCGCATACAGGCACTGCGCCACGACGAACCGCCGGAGGATGGCCCGGCAGCGGGGCGCATCGATTTTCGGGTCAACCAGACCCGTGCGCATGGCGTAAGACCAGCTGGCCAGCAGCAGCAGGCCGAGCAGCAGAATATTCGCCCAATAGATCAGCAAGGCTAGCCGCTCATCGATAAAGGCGGCAAGCAAGCCGGTGGAAAACGGCACCAGCGTCACGGCAAACAGGAATGCCAGATTAATCCAGGATAAATGCCGATCGCCCTCGGTCAGATTTTCCAGCTGCACCTGCTGACCGTTCCAGAAAATCCCTAAAGTGAGAAAACTCATCATGTAAGAGATCAATTTCGGCGCAAGTGCCGCCAGCGCGATGCGCAGTTGATCCGCATTACCGATTTCATGGGCGGCCGGCACGGTCAGGTCCAGCACCAGCAACGTCATGGCGACCGAGAATACCCCGTCGCTCAACCCTGCCAGACGCCCGAGACTGCGGCCGGCCAGACTATTGTAATTTGCATCCAAGGCCTGATTCTCCTGCCCGGTTCCCGCCTGATTGGATGTTTAGTCTAGCCAACTCTATACTCAGATTCCAATCATCCAGGCCGAACATGGATCTCATCGCCGCGTTTCGTGTGTTCATCAGGGTTGCCGAGTCGGGCTCTTTCTCGGCCGTGGCGCGGGAGACGACACTCAGCCAGCCTGCCATCTCGCGGCAGATCGCCGCTCTTGAGGATCATGTTGGTGCGCGTCTGTTTCATCGCACCACCCGCAGCCTGACCCTGACCGATGACGGGCAGGACCTGCTGATCCATGCCAAGCGCGTGCTGGATGCGCTGGCGGAGGCGGAACAAGCGGTTGGCCACCGGCGGGGCAGGGTGGCGGGGCAGGTGCGCCTGTCTGTGCCCGCGACCTGGGGTCGGTTGCAACTGGCCCCCAGGCTTGGCAAATTGCTGGCTGCCTACCCCGATCTATCGATCGATCTACTGCTCAACGACGCCCCGGCCGATCTGGTCGCTGAGGGAATCGATCTCGCTTTGCGGGCCGGCGAGATTACCGATGGCAGCCTGGTGGCGAGGCGGATCTCCTCGGTCAGCCGCTATGTCGTCGCTAGTACCGCCTATCTTGCGGCCCATGGCACCCCGCAGACACCGCAAGACCTGGTCGCCCATCAATGTCTGATCTTTTCGCGTGCCGTCTCGCCGCAGGTCTGGCATTTCACCGGCCCCGAGGGCGAACTCGAAATTGCCGTCGGGGGCCGGCTGCGCAGCGATTCCGGCGAGGCGATCCGCGAGGCGGTGATCGATGGCTATGGCATCGCCTTGCTGCCCGATTGGTATTTTCGCGACGAGATCAAATCCGGCCAGGTCCGGCTTTTGCTTGAAAACTGGCAAAATCCACCGACTCCTGTCTATGCCATCTACCCTTCCCGGCGGCACCTCTCGCCCCGGGTTCGGGCGCTGCTGGATTTTCTGATTGCCGAATTCGGCGTCAACGGCGTCGCACATAAATAGCCGGGCTGCTCACCTTGCGGCTTGCAAATTTCCGCCTTGTGACGCACAACGCGGCGAGTTTATGCCGGCCCTTGGGTCGGCTTTCACCGTTTGTAGTAGAATGCGACCTCTGGAGGCTTTTAATGTCTGGCAACCCGCTTGATCTGATCCGCAATATTGGGATCACCGCGCATATCGATGCCGGCAAAACCACAACCACCGAACGCATTCTGTATTATACCGGCGTGTCACATCGCATCGGCGAAGTGCATGACGGCAATACAACGACCGATTACATGGACCAGGAGCGCGAGCGCGGCATCACCATCACCTCAGCCGCCGTGACCTGCGAGTGGAAGGGCCACCGCATCAATATTATCGACACGCCCGGCCATATCGATTTCAACATCGAAGTGAACCGCAGCCTGCGCGTGCTCGATGGCGCGATTTTCATCATCGAAGGTGTGGCCGGCGTGCAGCCGCAATCGGAGACCAATTGGCGCCTCGCTGATCGCTACAACGTGCCGCGTATCATTTTCATCAACAAGCTTGATCGGACCGGTGCGGATTTCTACCGCGCCTTTGCGACGCTGAAGGAAAAGCTCGATATCGTGGCTCTGCCGCTGCAATTGCCGATCGGCATCGAGGATACGTTCTTGGGCGTGGTCGATCTCGTCGAGATGAAAGCCATCATCTGGGAAGGCGGCGAATTGGGCGCCAAATTCCATGATGAGGAAATTCCCGCCCACATGATGGAACAGGCGCAGGAATATCGTAAACTCCTGCTCAACACCGCCGCCATGGTGGATAATGACGCGGTTGAAGAATTCCTCGGCACCGATGATCTCTCGGTCGAGACTCTGAAACGCTGCATCAAAATCGGCACCATCTCCGGTGAATTCCGCCCTGTTTTGTGTGGAACTGCGTTTAAAAACAAGGGTGTGCAGCCTTTGCTTGATGCAGTGCTCGACTATCTGCCAAGCCCGGTCGATGTGCCTGGTATTCGCGTCGCCCCGGAAGAAGGCCAGGATGATGACCCCAATGCCCGCCGCATCAAGGCCGATCCGGATGCGCCTTTCTCGGGGCTCGCATTCAAGATCATTAACGACAAATACGGCACGCTGACCTTCGTGCGCGTCTATTCAGGCACGTTGAAATCATCCGATACGGTGATGAACACGACCAAGGGCCACAAAGAGCGCATTGGCCGGATGTTCCAGATGCACGCAGATAAGCGCGCGGAAATCAAAGAGGTTCATGCTGGTGACATCGCGGCCTTCGTCGGTCTGAAAGACACTGGCACAGGCGATACCCTGGCCTCATCGGACGATCCGGTAATTTTGGAGCGCATGGCTTTCCCGGTGCCGGTGATCGATATTTCGGTCGAGCCGAAAACCAAAGAGGGTGTCGAAAAAATGACTCTCGGCCTGCAGAAGCTGGCCGGCGAAGATCCCTCGCTGCGTCTGAAAACCGACCAGGAGACCGGCCAGACCATCCTCTCCGGCATGGGCGAGTTGCATCTGGAAATCATCATCGACCGGTTGAAGCGCGAATATGGCGTGGATGCGAATATCGGCGCGCCGCAGGTGGCTTACCGCGAGACCATCAGCAAATCGCACACCGAAATCTACACGCATAAGAAGCAATCCGGCGGCTCCGGGCAATATGCCGAGGTCAAGATCAATTTCGAACCGCTTGAGCGCAATACCGGCGTGCAGTTTGAGAACAAGGTCGTCGGCGGATCGGTGCCGCGCGAATATATCCCGGCTGTTGAAAAGGGCATTCGCGTGCAAGCCGATACCGGCGTGCTTGCCGGCTTCCAGACCGTCGATTTCCGCTACACCTTGCTCGACGGCAAATATCATGACGTCGATTCAAGCGCGCTCGCCTTCGAAATCGCTGCCAAAGCATGCTTCCGCGAAGGCATGAAGAAAGCCGGCCCGATCATTCTCGAGCCGATCATGGACGTCGAGGTGACCACGCCGCAGGATCACGTGGGCGACGTGGTGGGCGATCTCAATCGCCGCCGTGGCCAAATTCAAAACCAGGAAAGCTCGGGCAGCACCGTCATCGTCCGGGCCCACGTGCCGCTGAAGGAAATGTTCGGCTATATTTCCCATCTGCGCAGCATGACGAAGGGCCGCGCGTCCTTCACCATGCAGTTCCATCATTACGACCCGGTGCCGCGCAATATCGCCGACGAAATCATGGCGAAGAGCGCGTAACCAAGCCGATCGATTATATCTGGGACGCCGGGCCACACGGTTCCGCTTTGAAGCAGGGCGTTCCAGATATGTTTCTGATGACCACATTCCCATGAACGTCGCCCGTGGCGCCGCTCATGGGGCATTGTGGAATTTCCTAACCGTCTTATTCGAACGCGGGTTCGGATTCATCATTCTGGCGGTTCTTATCCGCCATGTTTCGATTGCCGATGTCGGCCTGGTTGCCATCGGTTCCGCCATCTCGGAACTCTCCCGCATGATTGCGACCGGCGGCACCGGTGAGCAGGTTATCGCCTCGCCCGGTGACCGCATGGTGGAGGCAGGCGCCTTCTGGGCGCAATTTCTGGTCTCATTGGTTTTTGCTCTCGCGTTGATCGGCGCCGCGCCGTTTCTCGCGATTTTATATCACGAACCCCGCCTTGTTTGGATTATCAGGGCGCTTTCATTCAACATCATTCTGGGTTGCTTTCTGATCGTGCCGTCGGCACGGCTGGCGCAGAATTTCCGCTTTCGTGCGCTTAGCACCATGTCGGTCGGCAGCACGCTCCTGGGCGGCATTGTGGCGCTCTATTTTGCGTTCCACGGTCAGGGTGTGCTCGCGCTGATCCTGCAACGCATGGTCGGGATTGGATTTTATGCTGTTGCGGTGGCCAGTATGGCGCGCTGGCTGCCGCCAAGGCCGCCTGCCTTTGCCGTTCTGCGCCGCTCAATGCTGTATAATTTACCCATGATGGGGGCCGCCTTTGTCGATTATATCGCCATGACCGGCTATGTTGTATTGGTCGGGTTGCGCATGTCGGTCATCGATGTCGGGCGGTTCAGGATTGCCCAGCGTCTGGCGGAAGTGTTGCAGGAAGTCACCATCATGCCGGTCAGCAAGGTGTTCCTGCCGGTATTTGTGCGCGTGCGCGAGGATGTCGCCCGGCGCTACGCCACGGCCATGCAACTCTGCGACGCCGTGGCCTTGCTATCGCTCGCCGCTGCGGCGACTGCTGGCGCCGTCGCCCACCCGCTCGTCGTGCTGATGTTCGGGCCACGCTGGGCCGAAGCTGCCCCATTATTCTCAATCATGACGCTGATGGTGCCGGCCGTCGCCCTTTATGCCTTCGTCAATCCCATGCTGACGGCGTTGGGCCGGCCTAATCTGGTTTATTTGTTTGCCGCCCTGAACGCGCTGACCATCGCGGCGGCCGCCTGGTTCGCGGCCCCTTTTGGTTTGCACGCACTCGCCTGGGCATTGGCCGGGCGCGGCGTGATTGCCGGCTTTTTTCTCCTGCCCGCCATTTCGCTCGGGCTGGGCGGCCCGGCCGGCCCCTTGTTCCGCTTATTTGCCGCCCCGTTGCTGGCCATGCTCGTGGCCCGTGTGGCGGCATTGTTGGTGCTCTCACTGCTGGGCCCCATTCCGCTACCGGTCGCTTTGGTCGTCGGACTTGGAATCTCAGGCCTGTTTTTCGCCGGCACCTTGCTGCTGATCGCCCGCCCGCGCATCACCGCAATCACCCGCCGGGTGAGCCAGGCCGTCCGCGGTTGAGAGGCGTTTCCACCGCCCGCGCCAGTGTCAGCACCGCCGCGGCACTCAGCAGCCCGACCAGAAATCCGCCGATGATGTCGGATAAAAAGTGGAAATTATCGCCCAGCAGCCCGATCATCACGGCCAGAATGGCCGCGGCATATAATATCCGCCCACGCGGCCAGCAGACCCACAACACCATCATCGGCGCGGTGATCGCCGTGGTGTGACCGGAGGGGAATGATTGATAGCCCCGGCCACCGTGAAACGGATGAAACCCGAATACATGATCGCGGATGAAAGAGGGGTTATTCCCGAGCCAGCTTTCCGGCCAGGTCCGGCCGAAACAGAATTTCAACTGATCCTTGAAGGCTATTGCCAAAATCGCAGCCACGGCAGCCGCCAAAAGCACCCGGCCCCTGGGTCCCGGCCGCCAGCCACATCCAGCAGCGATCGCGGCACCAATCACACCGAGCGAGGCGATTTGCAGCACCGGCTGGGCAATGCCCGCCATTGCCAGAAAAATCAGCGCGCCATAGGCATGATCATTCACCCAATAGGCGATCGGCCGATCAAGGGATGTAATGCAAAGCGGAATCGATACCAGCCCCGCAAGTACGATCCAGGCAAGCTGATACCGGTTGAGCGAGTGTCTCATTCAACCGGCTTATGCCACTGGCTCCTGCTGCGCCACCACCCGGCTTAACACTCTGTTTCGGCCCGCATTCTTGGCCTCATACAAAGCAAGATCGGCTTGCCGGAGGAAATCGGCCCATCCCACGGCGCGCGCGCAGGGACGGCAGGATGCCGCACCGATGCTAATTGTCACAGATTGCGGCGCAGGGTCGGCCGGATTGACGATTTTGACCGCCTCGACCGCGCCGCGAATCCGCTCGGCAATGGCCAATAAATCAGGCAATTCGGTGTCCGGCATGATCACCGCGAATTCCTCGCCGCCATAACGCGCCACGACATCGCTCGCCCGCACCAACTCCATGATCGTCCGGCCGATCTGGCGCAACCATTCGTCGCCCACGGCATGGCCCTGGCTGTCGTTCACAGTTTTGAAATGATCGATATCGAGCATCAACAGGCCGATCGGCGTCTTCAGCGCCATCGCCAGCTCCCAGCTTTGCTCGAGCATATCATCGAAATGCCGCCGATTGGCGGCCCCCGTCAGCCCGTCGATCGTCGCCAGCGCCGCTAACTTGGCATTGGCGCGCTGCAATTCCTGAACCAATGCACGGTCGCGCAACCCGAGCAGAAAACTCCGCCGGCGCAGCATCTCCAGCCTGCCACGCAAGCGCAAGGTCATGAAACTTAAAATCACCAGGCTGGCCAGGACCGGTCCGGATTTCCACATCACCCCCGCCGGCATGCCAAACAGGCCGAGTGCGACGAGACTGAGCGTGCCGCCGATCGTCGCCGCGCGTGATGCGCGGACACTGAGCGGCAGCAACACATTCGCCGCCCCCAAGCACAGGCCCGCCATCATCAAATACCACTGGCTCGCCGGATCCGGCATGATGCCGCCCATATAGCCGGCCCCCAACACCAATAATGTATCAATGCCGACCAGGACGACGCTGACTCTTTGGCGCTGCGGCGCGCAATCCCGCGCGCGGCTTGCCTCCATCCCGATGAAAATACTGCCCAGAAACGCGAGTAAAGCCATCAGGATGCCGATGATGACCGCGCTATGCAGTCGTCGCATATCCGTCCCAAGCGCGAAACTGACATTGACCAGACAAATCGCGCCGATCGAGCGCAGCCATAATTGGTATTGCCGGGTGCGTGAGCGGAACGTGCTGGACTGGTATCGTTCCTCCAGAACCCCGTCAAAACGCGGCATCTCACGCAGCCGCGCCAAGGCATCATCGACATTTTGTCGCAAGCCGATAATGTCCTCATTGGCGCGCGACGCGGATCTGTCGGTCTTTCGTTGCCACATATTATGTAAAATCATTCCCGTTCTGACCCGACACCAACATAATCCATACAACCTTAAATTAGTGAATGCCATGTAAATTGCAGCCTCATTTTGGCCCGTATCTTTGCCCCAATCACGAACCGGACGGGGAGCGAGCGGGCAGATGCCGGGCAGGGGGGTTGCACATCGCGGTCAGCAGGGGAACATAGAGATCATGATTGATCCTTTTGGCCGTTCGATTTCCTATTTGCGCGTCTCCGTGACCGACCGCTGCGATTTTCGCTGCGTATATTGCATGGCCGAAGACATGGTTTTTTTGCCGAAATCGGACCTACTGAGCCTGGAAGAATTGGAAAAGCTCTGCCTCGCTTTCATCGGCCAGGGTGTGCGCAAATTGCGCCTGACCGGCGGCGAGCCTTTGGTCCGCCGGGGCATCATGTCGCTGATCCATAATCTCGGCCGGCAGATCGGCCACGGCCTCGATGAACTGACCTTGACGACCAATGGCAGTCAGCTCGCCCGCTTCGCCGACGATCTGGTCGCCGCCGGGGTCAAGCGCATCAATGTCAGCATCGACACACTCAATCCTGAAAAATTCGCCGAAATCACCCGCTGGGGCCGGCTCGATCAGGTTCTGGCCGGTGTCATGGCTGCCAAAAACGCCGGGCTCGCGATTAAAATCAACATGGTCGCTCTGAAATCGGTCAATGAGAATGAATTTGACCAGATGATCGCTTTTTGCGGCGAGCATCAATTCGATCTCTGCCTCATCGAAACCATGCCGCTGGGCGAAATCGATCAGGATCGCACCGCGCAATACCTGCCCCTGTCACTCGTCCGCGCCCGCCTCAACCGACACTGGACGCTCAATGAGAGCGATTACGCAACCGGCGGCCCGGCCCGCTATGTCACCATCGCGCAGACAGGTCAGCGTTTGGGCTTCATCACGCCGATGACGCATAATTTCTGCGAGAGCTGCAACCGCGTGAGGCTCACCTGCACCGGCACGCTCTATATGTGCCTGGGCCAGGATGATGCGGCGGATTTGCGCGCGCCGCTGCGCGCCGGCGTGAGCGATGCCGAGCTCGCCGACATCCTCGCCGAGGCGATTTCGCGTAAACCCAAAGGCCATGATTTTATCATTGACCGGGATCATAAATCCCCTGCCGTAGCCAGGCATATGAGTGTGACCGGCGGGTGAGGCGGCGCTCAGCATGGGGACCATGCCTCGCGGCATTGGTGCTGGCCGGCTGCGCCATTCCCAAACCCGGCTCGTTTTACACACAACCCGTGCCCGCCGGTGCCAAGCCAGGCACATTGATCAGCTACCAGCCGTTCGGCCATCCGCCGCGCAACGCCCAGGCGTTTCGCATTCTCTATGTCTCGACCGATCAGAACAACGCTGCTGTTCCTGTATCTGCGGTGGTGTACATTCCCACTGCACAGGCACCCTATGAGGGCCGCAATATCGTCGCCTGGGCTCACCCTACCACCGGAGTCGCGGAGGGTTGTGCGCCCTCGCTCGACAATGAAACAATCGGTGGCCTGGCCTTCGCGCAGAGTATTCCGGGGCTCGATCATTTTCTCAGCGCCGGCGACATCGTCACCGCCACCGATTACCAGGGGCTCGGCGCACCCGGCGTGCATCCCTACTTGATCGGCGCGCTGGAAGGGGATGATATTCTTGATTCCATCCGTGCCGCGCGGCAATTACCGGGTGCCCATGCTAGCCGGAATGTCGCTCTGTGGGGCCATTCGCAAGGCGGGCAGGCGGTGTTATACGCAGGCCAGATCGCCCACGACTACGCGCCCCGCTTGCACCTGGTCGGTATTGCCGCCGCCGCACCCCCGACCGATTTCCCCGATTTACTGACTGAGCCCTTCAAATCAAATGGCGGAAGGCTGCTCGCCGCTTATATCTATGACACTTGGTCGCAGATTTATCATGTCGACGTTACGTCCATCGTCGCACCGCCGGCCGTGCCCGTGATGCGAAAAGCCGCCGCCAAATGCATCAATGCGCTCGGTGAAATCATCGTCGCCGAGCACGCAGCGTCCCGCCTCAATCCGGTATTTCTGGACCATGAACCGGCGAGCACACCACCGTGGCCGCATTTGTTTTCCGAAAACTCGCCCGGGAATGCCCCGCCCGGCGCACCTTTGCTCATTGTGCAAAGCAAGGCGGACAAAACAGTGCCGGCCCATTACACTGATGAGTTCGTCAATCAAGCATGCACCCGGCACGAAAGCGTGAACTACCTCAAACTTTCCGATGTGAGCCACATGTTCACCGGTTATAAATCGGCTGATCAGGTTGCCGCCTGGATCGCCGCCCGATTTGTCAACACACAAACACCAAATACCTGCCCCTGAGCAGCGGAACATCACGATGGCGCCTGAGACGACCGAAACCATGACCGACCGGGTCGCCCGGCTGGCCCAATCCTCCGCGTTTGGCCGCTTTGCCGGGTTTACCGTGACCCATGCGCAAGACGGCAAAGCCACACTGAGCATGCCATTCAAAGCCGAGCTTGGGCAATATACCGGCATATTGCATGCCGGACTGATCGCCGGCCTGCTCGACACCGCAGCCGGTTTCGCGGGCGTCTCCCTCGATGGGACAATGGTCGTGGCATCGCAAATGTCGGTCAATTTCATTGCCCCCGCTGCAGGTGAACAGTTCCGGGCCGAAGCCGCGATCATTAAAGCCGGCCGCCGCCAAATCTTTGCCGAATCTCACTTATACGCCATTAAAACAGCCGATCGGCGCGAAACCCTGATCGCGACCGCTAGCGTGATATTACTGCGCGTCGAAGGGGCGATTTAGATCAATATTGGTTTAGCTGGAGTCACTCAACCCCAGCTAAACCAATGAAATTGATTGGCAAAATCAACATAGAGCGTGTCGTTGTAAAACGATCACGCTCTAGTTTCATGATTGAAGGTCCCGCTGATGCGTCGCTTTTGTCCTTGATGAGCAGATTGATCCTTGGCTTGTTGACCCTCATTCTCCTGGTCAGCACCGCTGCCGCCCGCACGATCGCGACCGCACAAATCGGCCATGGACTCAGTCTGAATTATTATGTCTCAGCACCGCCAGGCTCACCCGCTCGCCACATCCTGATCGTCATGCACGGCTACACGCGCGACGCCAATCGCACCTTTGATGCCGCCGCGCGGCAAGTCGGTTCAACCGCCCATCCAACTGACACGCTGATCGTCGCACCGCTCTTTCAAGTCCCGGCCACAGACTCCGCTAAATGCAGCTTCCCTGGCATACCGGCGCCCACTGCCACGAACGCGCTATGGCATTGCGGCGATTGGTCTGCTGGAAAACCCGCACTCAACGGCACGCTCACCTCATTTCAGGCGATCGACCGATTGATCGGCGACCTCATTCAAATCTACCCGGAAGCCCGCAGCATAACGATTGCGGGTTTCTCGGCGGGAGGTCAGTTCGTCCAGCATTATATCGGTTTTGCCCGGCCACCTTCTGCATCGATCAGCATTCGCTATGTCGTCTCCGACCCCTCAGCTTTTTTATATTTCGGTCCGTCCCGCCCGATGCCAGGTCGCGGCACCTGTCCCTCTTATAATGACTGGAAATTCGGCACCGATCATATGCCTGCCAATCTTGGCCGAAGGGCCGGCGCCGCGCGCGCTTTCTACGCCAAAGCCGATGTGACCTATCTCGAAGGCAGCCTCGATTCAGGTAAAGGCCGTGGCACCGCCTACAAATTTCTGGAGAGGAATTGCAGCGCTGAAGTGCAGGGGCCTTATCGCCTGGAGCGCGGCATATTCTATGCGGCTTACGACAAAGCGCGTTTGGCTCATGGCGCACATCGCCTCATCATCGTGCCGGGCTGCGCTCATAAAGTGACATGTGTGTTCGAGTCACCCGTAGCGCGCGCGGCGTTGCTGGGCGGCTGATAAACCAAAGTCAATCATCAGAAACGCTGGTTTTTCCTCAATTGAACGCGCTTTAGATCGATATTGGTTTAGACGGAGTCACTTGACTGCAGCCAAACCAATGAAATCGACCGGAAAAATATGGTTAGAGCGCGTGCGTAATAACGCATCGCGCTCTATGCAAAAGAGTTGCTTGAACGGCCTACGTAAATGCCCAGCGTAATGTCTGCGCCAGGCCCAAAATGCCGGCGCGCACCAGCGGGGCGGTCAAATGAGGCGGTTGCAACCCATGTAAATGCCGCGCCCAGGGCGGCATCAAATCAATCGCCGCCTGCAAAACCAACGCCTGAACCGGTTCGGCGGCCATGCTGGAGGCACGCCTGTTCATCAACAGCCGTGCGACCTCGAAGGTGCGCTCATCCACCCGCATCAAAGGCCGCATGTCGTGCATCATTCCATGCGCTTCGGCCACGCTATAGGGCAGGGGGGCGGCGCCAAGCGCCTGGCCGATAAGCGCCATTTCGGCAAAATATCGATCCCGGTCGGCGGCTTTCATCCCCGGCTCGCCATAGCGGAGCCACGCGCCAAGAAAACTCGTTGTCTCGGTGAGATGAACCCAGGCGAGCAACGCCGGATCGTTCGCCTTGTAAGGACTGCCATCGGGCAGCACGCCGTGGACATGATCATGAATCCGCCGTACGCGCTCGATCATTGCATCCGCTTCCTCCCGCCCGCCATAAGTGGTCAGCGCGATAAAGCGTGCGGTGCGCCGCAGGCGGCCTTGCATGTCATTGCGGAACTTCGAATGGTCCCACACGCCGGCCAGCACCGCCGGATGCAGCATTTGCAGCATCAACCCCGCGACACCGCCGACCATCATTGAGGTCACATCACCATGCACCCGCCAGGCGACGGAGGCAGGACCAAAATAACCATCGGGTCGCCGCACCACGGGCTTTTCACCGCGCGCCTGGTCATTGAAGGTCGCGATTACGCGACCAGCAATGGCTTGCTTGAGCATCTGCGGCGGCGTGAGGCGTTTTTGCAGTTCCATATCTGTCCGATATTGGGCGGCTCGAGTATTTTTCATCTGATGGAAAATACTCTAGCTTCATTTTAGCGAATAAATTCATTCATCTGAATTAAACCTTGCGATTCAATTCAGATGAATTTTGCTCTATGCGACCATGCAACCGAATGTCACGTGGCAGACATGGTCAGGCAAGGGGAGGGGTTCCTTTTCGCAAAAATGAACCAAAACTTTGCTCTGCCGGGTTACCGGCGCGTCAATGGCATGGCCGATTGAAGGACATCCACACTCATAAAATCGCCCGCAGCAAAAGCTTTGTGCGGTCATGCGTGGGCGATTCAAACACAACAGACGGCGCGCCCTGCTCGATGATCCTACCCTGATCCATCACCACAATATGATCGGCCACCTGCCGGGCGAACGCCATTTCATGGGTTACGATCAACATCGTCATACCCTCGGCGGCCAATTCGCGAATCACCGCCAGCACTTCACCAACCATCTCAGGATCGAGCGCGCTGGTCGGTTCATCGAACAACATGACTTTTGGCCGCATGGCCAATGCCCGCGCAATGGCGACACGCTGCTGCTGGCCGCCGGAGAGTTGTGCCGGATAGGCGTCCTGCTTGTCCGCCAGCCCGACACGGGCAAGCAACGCGCGGGCGATCTCGAAAGCTTCCGCCTGCGCCATGCCGCGCACATGGATGGGGGCTGCGGCAATGTTGCGGAGCGCACTCATATTCTGAAACAGATTGAAGCGTTGGAACACCATGCCGATATCCTGACGCTGGCGGGCAATATTGCGCTCTTTATCCTCGATCAGCGCGCCATTACGCTCCCGGTAGCCGATCAAATAGCCATTGACCGTGATGCGCCCGCGCTGAATCGATTCCAGATGATTGATGCAGCGTAGAAAGGTGGTTTTGCCAGACCCTGATGGACCGATGATGGCAATCGCCTGCCCTTGGCGAACAGTCAGTGACACATCATCCAGAATTTTCGTGTTGCCAAACCATTTCTCAACATTGCTGGCGACAATCACTTCGTCAGAATCGGCCTGTGGCACACCGCCGATGGCCGATAGAATCGCCTCGCTCACTGTTCACCCGCCACGGGGTGGAACGACAGAATCTCGCCTTTTGGCCGCACCGTTGCGGGCATCCTGGCAGGCGCGATCCGTGTTTCAATCCAATGCTGAACAAAGCCCCAAATTGTCGTCAGCATCAGAAAATACAACGCCACAACAGAGTAAAGTTCGAATGTACGGAATGTCGCCGAATTAATCGTCTCGGTCACCAGCAATAATTCAGGCACACCGATGATGCTTACCAATGTGCTGTTTTTAAGCATAATGTTGAATTGATTGCCGATCGTCGGCAGGATCATGCGCAATGTTTGCGGCAACACCACACGGCGCATCAACATCCAATGAGTCATACCCAGAGATTTTGCGGCCTCCGTCTGGCCAAAATCCACCGCATCTATCCCCGCGCGAATGATCTCGGCCATATACGCGCCCTCATTGAGGCTGAGGGCGACAATACCGGCTTGCACGTTGCCGGAAATCACCATGAATCCAAGATTTATATCATTGAAGCGAAAAATCTGAGCGGCGGCAAATCCGGTGTAAATGAACACAATTTGCACCAGCAACGGTGTACCGCGCATGACCCAAATATAGGCTCGCGCAGGCAGATTCAGCCATTTGGCCCGCGCCCGCCGGGCGAAGGCCGCCGCCAAACCCAGAACGCTGCCCAGTATCTGCGAGACGATGCTGATCACGACGGTCAACATCAGCCCATGCAGAAATACCCCGCTCGGCAGAAGCAGATAATGCCAGAAGAAAGACCAGTCGAAATTCAAGGTTAGCTCATTTGCCTACCGCATCGGTTTGTAAATTCCATTTCGCCAGCAATTTGCCATATGTGCCGTCTTTCATCATCGCGGCAATCGTCTCGCTGATATCGGAATTCAGTGCCGGATTCTTTTTATCCACTGCAATGCCTGTGAGGATTTTAAAATAAGGCGGGCCGTTGAGTGCGAATTTGCCGGGGTCCTGACGCATGTAATAATCTGCCGGCTCATAAGCGACGCCATAAGCATCCACCTGGCCGAATTCGAGTTGCTGCAAAGCCTGGGTATTCTCAGGAAACATCACGATATCAATCAGCGGCTTGCCGGCCGTCTTCAAAGCGGCATTTTCCTGCTGCAGCAAAATCGTCGCCGTAGTACCGGTCACTGTAGCGACCTTTTTGCCGGAAAGGTCAGCGAGCCCAGGCACTTTTGGTGAGCCCGCCTTCAGCAGTACAACCTCATGGGAATAGAGATAGGGCACCATGTCAAGCACTTTCAGACGCTCTGGCTTGATGAACAGGTCCGAGATGATGGCATCGCACTGACCAGCCAGAATCGCCGGGATCAAGCCGCTGAACGGCACGTTATTCCAGGCCGCCTTGACGCCGAGACGCTTGGCGATTTCATCGCCGATATCGACATCCAAACCCTCGGGTTTGGTCGCCGGGCTGAGGAATTCCATCGGCGGTAAATTGATCGCGCTGCAATAGGTAATCACCCCGGGCTTGCCGATCGCGGGTGGGGCGAGAACGGTCGCGGCGTGCGCCGCACCACCAGCTAACATCGTCAAAATCCCCGCAGCAAGCAAAGCGGAAAGTGAGAAAGGGCCAGACCCAATTGACACAGTATAACGCGCACCACGCCCCATAATCATCCCCGTTTGTTCAAGCCGGCCCGTTTGCCGCACTGCCTGATTGATATACATATAGGCATTTTAAAATAATGACAAATTTTTTGCTCGATTATTTGATTATAAAATATTCAATGAACTCATAGATATCATCTATTGCTCATATAATAGTCATTATTTGATTAAGAAAATCTATGATCGACGCATTGACGGACTGATAAAATTTGATACTTTGAAGAATATCAAAATATCAGCATAAAATGAATTCAACCCAAGCCGTAGCCGATCTTGCTGCCCTCGCCCATGAACATCGGCTGGCGGCTTTCCGTCTGCTCATCGCAACCGGGCCGGCCGGTCTGCCGGCGGGGCTGATCGCGGATCGCCTCCATCTGCCGCCCTCATCGCTGACGTTTCATCTGCAACAATTGCTGGCTGCAGGCCTGGTCAGTCAGCGCCGTGTCTCACGGCAGATTATTTATCAGGCGAATTTTGATGCCATGAACCGATTACTCGTCTATCTCAGCGAGAATTGCTGCGGCCGGAGTGATGCGCCTGCGTTCTGTCAACCCGCTGCACAACTTGAAAGTTCATCGTGAAAATAACGATATATCATAATCCGGCCTGTGAGACATCGCGCAATGTCCTGGGATTCATCCGCGCCGCCGGGATCGAGCCTGAGATGATCGAATATCTCAAAACGCCACCAACGCGCGCGGTGCTGCGCGATCTGATAGACCGCGCCGGCCTCACACCACGCGCCTTATTGCGCCAGAAAGGCACGCCCTATGACGAGCTTGGCCTGGGCGATCCGAAACTCGATGACGACGCGCTCATCGATGCGATGATGCAGCACCCGATCCTGATCAATCGGCCTCTGGTGGTAACGCCCGATCATGTCCGGCTCTGCCGGCCCTCACAGACCGTTCACGATATTCTACCGGTCGCGAAAGGCTGAATTTCATGCTCGCGATTCTGATTTTTGCGATCACCTTGACCCTGGTGATCTGGCAACCGCGCAAGCTCGGCATCGGCTGGTCCGCAATGGGTGGCGCGGCTGTCGCACTGGCAACCGGCGTGATCAAGCTGCACGATATCCCGAAAGTCTGGCACATCGTCTGGGACGCGACTTTCACCTTCGTGGCGCTGATCATTATTTCGCTGATCCTCGATGAAGCCGGATTTTTCAAATGGGCGGCTCTGCATATTGCCCGCTGGGGCAAAGGACGCGGCAAAATCCTGTTCCCGCTGATCATCCTGCTTGGCGCCGCCATCTCTGCGATTTTCGCCAACGACGGTGCGGCCCTGTTGCTGACCCCGATCATGATGGCGATATTGCTGCGCCTGGAATTTCCGCCGGCGGCATCATTGGCATTCATCATCGGCACCGGTTTCGTGGCGGACACCACAAGCCTGCCCTTGATGATTTCGAACCTGGTCAACATCGTCAGCGCCAATTATTTTGGTATCACCTTCAACCAATATGCGCTGGCCATGATCCCGGTCGATATCATCGCCCTGATCGCCACACTCGCGGTGTTGCTGCTATTTTATGGGCGCGACATCAATGTCCGCTATCATCTCGATCAGATCGAAGAACCCGCATCCGCTATCGTCGATCGGCAAATTTTCCGCGCCGCCTGGCCAATCCTGATCGGCCTGATGATCGCGTATCTGATCACCGGGCAGTTCGGCATTCCGGTGTCCTTCGTGACCTGTACAGGTGCGGCCATCCTTCTGGTGATCGCCGGCCGCTGGACCCAGAGGCAACATCGCCCGGTCATCGATATTCGGAAAATCATGCTGAATGCGCCTTGGCAAATCGTGATTTTCAGTGTCGGCATGTATCTCGTGGTCTATGGGCTGCGCGATGCCGGCTACACAAATTATGACACGCAGGCGCTCACCTGGCTCAGCCATCAGGGCAATATGATCGCCGCCATCGGTGCGGGTTTCCTGGCGGCCATTTTATCCTCCGTGATGAATAATCTGCCCGCGACCTTGGTCGGCGCCTTGGCCATCGGCAATGTCAGCCATATCAGCCAAGCGACGCGTGATATCCTGGTCTATGCCAATGTCATAGGCTGCGACCTGGGGCCGAAATTCACCCCCATCGGCAGTTTAGCTACCTTGCTGTGGCTGCATGTCCTGGCGGGCAAAGGCACGAAAATAACCTGGGGCCAATATATCAAAGTCGGGCTGGTGATCACACCGCCGGTTTTGCTGATCACGCTCGCTGGTCTCGCGATTTGGCTACCCTTGATCCAATAGGCCACCGAGGCTTCAATGCACCACGCAGGGCCGGATGAAACATGGCGCACCTGCTTCCCCGCGCCCCCCCACTTGTGCCAGAAGGAAGGGATGAATCGCAGACAAACCATGATGGGCTTGGGTCTCACGGCTTTGGGCATCACACCGGCCGAGGCGCAGGATTATGGCGCGTTTTTGAGCGCGCTGCGTGCCCGCGCACTCGCCCGCGGCATCCCCGCCAATATTGCCGATGCCGCCCTAGACGGGCTGACACCCAACCAAAAAATCATGAAACTGGATCAGCATCAGGCCGAATTCACCATGACCTGGGCCGAGTATAGTGCCCGTGTGGTGAGTGCCGCACGCATCAAGGAAGGCCGCGCGCATGCGCTCAGCGAGGCCAATCTGCTTGCCGCCGTGCGCTCACGTTTCGGCGTCGGTGCAGATGCGCTGCTTGGCATCTGGGGCATCGAGACGAATTTTGGTGCCAATCAGGGTGATTTTCAGGTCATCGACGCACTCGCGACCTTGTCCTATCTGCGCGGCAGCGCCTATTTCGGCAATGAAGCGATCGCCGCCATGCGCATTGCCGCGATTGGCGATCAGACGCTGAGCCGGTTGATTGGGTCCTATGCGGGTGCGATGGGCCAGCCGCAATTCATGCCCAGCGTCTATCTCTCCACCGCCGTCAGTTTCACCGGCAAGGGCCGCCCCGACATCTGGAGCAACGACGCCGACAGTCTGGCGTCGATCGGCAATTACCTCGCCCGGGCCGGCTGGCAGAACAATCTGCCCTCGAGCGAAGCGGTTCTGGCGCCGCCGCAATTTCCCGCCAGCATGGCCAGCCGCAGCAACATGAAGCCGCTCGGCCAATGGTTGCAAATGGGGCTGCGCCGGCTGCCGGGCCATGCCAGTCTGTCTGCCGATACGCAATGCGCCTTGCTGCTGCCCGACGGAGCAGGTGGCGAGGCCTTTCTGGTCTATCATAATTTCTCGGTCATCCGCCGCTATAACCCGTCGGATTTCTATGCCCTGGCGGTCGGCATCATTGGCCGTCTG
>NCAP01000060.1 GCA_002255495.1 Rhodospirillales bacterium 20-60-12
AGATGGAGTCACTTGGCTCCAGGTAAACCAATGAAATTGATCGACAAAATGAACATAGAGCGTGTCGTTGTAAAACGATCACGCTCTAGCCGTCTGCCGCGCGGCGATAAATCGGTCCTCGCCTTCAGCCATAAAAAAAGGCGCTTCCGGAAATTCCGGAAACGCCCTTTGGCAGTCTTTGAAAAAGCCTGGCTCAGCGCTTGCTGAACTGGAAGCTCCGGCGGGCTTTCGCCTTGCCGTATTTCTTCCGCTCCACCGTGCGCGGGTCGCGCGTCAGGAAGCCGGCGGCTTTCAGAATCGGCCGCAAATCCGGCTCATACAGATTCAACGCGCGGGAAATACCATGGCGCACAGCGCCGGCCTGGCCCGAAAGCCCGCCGCCCACAACCGTGCACATCACATCGAACTGGTTATAGCGGTCGGCCACCAGAAAAGGCTGGGTGATCAACATGCGCAAAACCGGGCGGGCAAAATATTGCGCGGCCTTCTTGCCGTTCACCACAATCTCGCCCTTGCCCGGCTTAATCCATACGCGCGCCACGGCATCCTTGCGGCGGCCGGTGGCGTAAGAACGGCCCTGCGCGTCGCGCTTGGGTTCACGCTTCGGGGCGGGTTCGGCCAAAGGCGCGTTGCCCGCAACGCCCTGCAGCTCGGCAAATGTTCCGGACATGATCAAACTCTCCGATTCTTGGAATTGAGCGCACCGACATCAAAGGCCGTCGGCTGGGTGCCGGCATGGGGGTGCTCGGCACCGGCATAAACATGCAAATTCTTCATCTGCTGGCGCTGCAGCGGCCCGCGGGTGATCATCCGCTCAACCGCCTTTTCCAGCACCCGCTCAGGATGTTTGCTGTCGAGACGATCCTTGACCGACCGGCCCTTAATGCCGCCGGCATAGCCGGTGTGGTAATACAGGATCGATTGCTCGGCCTTTTTGCCTGTCAGCACCACTTTTTCGGCATTGATGACAATGATATTGTCACCGCAATCGACATGCGGCGTGAATTGCGGCTTGTGCTTGCCACGCAGGCGGGCGGCAATGATCGTCGCGAGCCGGCCCAGAACCAGACCCTCCGCATCGATCAGCACCCAATCCTTCTTCACGTCGGCGGGTTTCAGGGAAATCGTCGTCTTCATCTTCAAATTCCTCGGTCATAGCGCTCTTGCGCCCCGCCTATGAGAGAATTCCAAAGTTCCGTCAAGCCATTCTCAATCCGGTATCCAGATACCACAAGTTATTAAAGCGCCCATCACCGCCCGCTTGAACACGCAAAACGTTGAAATGGTTGAATTTCAGCCAATCAGAACGGTGGGCTCGCCCAGAATAATCACGCCGCCATGCGCCGTCGGGTCGCCCATCCGCGCCGCCGGCCGGCCGCCGATATACACGGTGGCCGAGCCCTGCATAATGCTGTCGGGCGGTCCCACACAGGTGACGATATCACCGACACAAGCGGCCGGCAGCCCGCCGATCAACACGGTGGGCGCACCCGGTGAGACAATCGGCCCGCCGACATGGGGCACCAGAACCGTCACCTCCGGGCAAGTATGCATATCGGTCAGGCGTGCTGCGGGCTGTCCCATGTCTCATTTCATTAGCATTCCATACGCTCTATGTCAGCAAGAATTGCCGCCGCCGCGCGCCCGGCCTGCCGCAAGCTGCGCAGCGCCGGCGCTGCTTGGCTTTTGGAGAATTTCCGCCCGCTCTCATCATTGATCAGCGGGTGATGGGCATAAACCGGCACGGGCAGGCCGAACAACGCCTGCAACATGACATGGATCGGCGTGGACGCGCGCAAATCATCGCCGCGCGTCACATGCGTCACACCCTGATCCGCATCGTCATGCACCACACATAAATGATAGCTCAGCCCAATATCCCGCCGGCCCAGCACCACATCGCCAAAGCGCTCCGCCGCCACGCTCATCAAGCCCTCCCGCTCCTCGACATAGCGCAGTGAACCCACCTCGCGCGCGGCTTTGCCGCAATCCAGCCGCCAGGCCGGGATCTGCCCGGCCGCCATCCGCGCCTCGCATTCACCGCGCGTCAGGCTGCAGCACGTGCCGGGATAGATCTCATGCCCGGCCAGGTCCGCGCGCGTGCAAAAACATGGGTAAAGCAGCCCGCGCGCGCGCAATTCATCGAGCCTTGCCTGGTAAGCCGGCAACCGGGCCGATTGGACCAGAACATCACCATCCCAATCGATCCCGAGCCACGCCAGATCCTCAATGATCGCGGCAGAAAACCGAGCGCTGCATCTGGTATGATCGATATCCTCGATCCGCAGTAAAAACCGCCCGCCCGCTCGCCGCGCCCGGCGCCACCCGGCCAGCGCCGACAGAGCATGCCCGATATGCAAATAGCCGGTCGGGCTCGGCGCAAACCGCGTGACCACCAAGCCCGTTACCTAGATCAATGCGGATGTCGCTTGAATCGTAAGATTCAAGCGACACCCATGACATTGATCGATAAAACAATCCAACTTCAGCGTGAGGGAACCGGCGGCGTGGTGGAATAATCGTAAAACCCCTTGCCGGTTTTCCGCCCCAGCCACCCCGCATCGACATATTTCACCAGCAGCGGGCAGGGGCGGTATTTATCGTCGCCAAGCCCCGCCTGCAGCACCCGCATGACCGACAGGAACGTATCCAGCCCGACAAAATCCGCCAGCTCAAACGGCCCCATCGGGTGATTGGCGCCAAGCTTCATGCCGGCATCTATCGATTCCACAGTGCCCACCCCTTCATAGAGCGCATACACCGCCTCGTTCATCATCGGCACCAAAATCCGGTTGACGATAAACCCCGGCGAATCCTCCGCCGACGCGACGATTTTATTCAATTTCCCCGCCAGCGCGCCCACCGCCTCATAGGTCGCATCATCGGTCGCGATGCCGCGAATAATCTCGACCAGTTTCATCATCGGCACCGGATTGAAGAAATGCATGCCGATGAATTGGCCCGGCCTGTCCGTCGCCGCCGCCAATTTGGTGATCGAGATGGAGGATGTGTTCGAAGCCAGAATGCAATCGGCCTTCAAATGCGGCAAGAGCGCTTTATACAACTCGAATTTCAACGCCTCGCGCTCGGGTGCCGCCTCAATCACGATGTCGCAGGCCGCCAATGCCGCATAATCGGTGCCGGTCGCCAGCCGCCCCAAAGCCGCAATACGGGCGGCCTCGGTAATGCTGCCTTTCGCCACCTGCCGTTCCATATTCTTACCCATGGTCGCCACCGCCTTGGGCAAAGCCGCCTCAAACGCGTCGATCAGCACCACATCAAACCCGGCCAGCAAGCACGCATGGGCAATCCCATTGCCCATCAAACCCGCACCGATCACCCCAACCCGTTCAATCGTCATCTCAAAACCCCGTTGTTCCACGCCCCTTGTCCCAAACCCGGCCGGTGCAAGCAAGTCATCCGGCTAAATCCTCGGCAGGGCGGGCAAATCTTCGTATGTCGCCTCACTTTTACTCATCCGCGCGGCGATGGCGCTTTTGATCTCCGCCGTATTCCAAATCGCCGCCTGCACCCAAGCCGCCCGCTCCAATGCAGCCGCCACGCCATGATCTCGCGCATAAAGCAACGAATCCTTGCTGCCCGCTATCGCCAAAGGCGCGCGCGCGGCAATGGCGGCGGCGGCCTGCTGCGCTTGCGCCATCACACCCGCGCCATCGGCGGCAATCTCATTGACAAACCCAAAATGCGCCGCCCGCGCCGCACTGAGCGACAAGCCGGTATAGGCCATTTGCTTGACCACCGCATCAGGCAAAAGCTTCGGCAGCCTCTGCAAACTTCCCACATCGGCCATCATGCCGATATCGATTTCGGCAATTTTGAAATAGGCATCTTCAGCGGCAAAGCGCAGATCGCACGCGGCCGCCAATTCCAGCCCGGCACCGACGCACGCGCCCTGAATCGCGGCAATAACCGGAAAGCGCATCCGCTCAATGCAGGTCAGCGCGTCCTGCATCAGCCGCGCCAAATGGTAGAAATGGCTGCGCTGCGCGGGCGATTCCGTGTCCTGCATCGCTGGGTTGGTGAATACCGAAAAATCCATGCCGGCACAGAAATTCCGGCCCTCCCCGGCAATAATCAGCGCCCGAATGCGGCCCGTTGCGTCAAGTTCCCGCAAAGCGGCTGGAAAGCTGCGCCAGAATTCAAGCGTCAGCGCGTTGGATGCTTGCGCCCGGCACAAAGTCAAAACCGCAATCGCATTGGTCTCGCGCAGATGAAAACTCTGGCTCATTTTGGGCCTCCCTCGGTCTTTTTATATCTTGTCCAAACCGCACCCTGCGGGTCCAGCGCCCGACCTGCCGGCCCGGAAAATTACTGCTCCAGCCTGGGTAATTTCGGACTCAGCGTGCGTTGCAGCGCCGAGCCCCGGCCGGAGAGCGAAGGGTTGGTCATGAAATATTGATGCGCCGAGAACGGCGTTTTGCCCGATTGCGTCCGTTGCCAATCGCCCGCCTGCGTCAGGTCCCAGCTCTGCGCATCATCGCGCAAATTCACCACCATAATCTGGTCAAGCACCTGCGCATGAACAGTCGGGTTATGGATCGGCACCAAAGTCTCCACCCGCCAATCCATGTTGCGCGCCATGAAATCAGCACTCGAGATGAACACTTTGGCATCGCGCGAGGGCAGGGCTGCGCCGTTAGCGAACACATAAATACGCGCATGTTCCAGGAACCGGCCGATGATCGATTTCACCTTGATATTGTCCGACAATCCCGGCACGCCGGGCCGCAGGCAGCAAATACCGCGAATGACCAGATTGATCGCAACACCCGCCTGGCTCGCGCGATAGAGATGATCGATCAGCCGGTCATCGACCAGCGAATTCATCTTCAGCCAGATGCCGCTCGGCCTGCCCGCGCGGGCCGCCGTGATCTCCGCCTCAATCAATGCATCGAGCGTCTTGCGCGTGGTCAGCGGGCTGAACGCCAGCGCGTCCATCCGCTCGGGCTTGGCATAGCCGGTCATGTAATTGAACAACCGCGCCGAATCTCGCGCCAAATCAGGATCGCAGGTAAAAAACGACAAATCGGTATAAATCCGCGCGGTGATCGGGTGGTAATTGCCGGTGCCGAAATGCGCGTAGGATCGCATCGTGCCACCCTCGCGCCGCACCACGAGCGAGAGCTTGGCGTGCGTTTTCAGCCCGGGAAATCCAAACACCACTTGCACGCCGGCGGCTTCCAGCGTGCGGGCCAGGCGAATATTCGCCTCCTCATCAAACCGCGCGCGCAACTCAATCATCGCGGTCACCGATTTCCCGGCCTCGGCCGCTTCGATCAGCGCTTTGACGATCGGCGAATCCCGGCTGGTCCGATACAAAGTCTGCTTCACCGCCACCACATTCGCATCGATCGCCGCCTGGCGCAAAAACTGCACCACCACATCGAAACTTTCGAACGGATGATGCACGATAATATCTTTCGCCCGAATCGCGGCAAAGCAATCGCCGCCAAAATCGCGAATCCGCTCAGGAAAACGCGGCGTGTAAGGGGCAAACAGCAAATCCGGCCGGTCATCGACAATCAATTGCTTGACATCGGTGACCCCGATAATACCGGATTCGATATAAATCTCCTCGCTCGGCGGCTCGATTTCATCGATCACCAATTCACGCAATTCCTCCGGCATGGCGGCATCAACCGTCAATTGAATCGCAGCCCCCCGCCGCCTGCGCTTCAGCGCTGTCTCGTAGGAGCGCACGAGATCCTCGGCTTCCTCCTCGAATTCCACATCCGTATCGCGGATCAGCCGGAACAGGCCCGAGCTTTTCACCGCATATCCAGGGAATAGATGATGCATCGACAGCCCGACCAGATCCTCGAGCTTGATGAACCGAATGGCGCGCGGCGTGTCCGAGGGCAGGCGAATGAACCGCTCGATCTGTGCGGGCAGCGGGATCAGCGCGCGCATCGCCGCACTATCCTCCTCGCGCGTCAGTTTCAGCGCCAGAACGATGCCCATATTCTGAATGAACGGAAACGGATGCGCCGGGTCGATCGCAAGCGGTGTCAGAACCGGAAACACCCGCTCCATGAAATAATGATCCAGATATTCCCGGTCCCCGCGCGATAATTGATCGGGCTTGAGAATCGCGATACCGACTTTTTCCAGCTCCAGGCAAATATCGGTAAAATTGCGCTGCTGTGCCGCAACCAGTTCCCGCGCCCGAACATTAATGGCCGCGAGCTGCTGGGCCGGCGTCAGCCCGTCGGGCGAGGTCACGGCAATCCCCGCGCGCGCCTGGCCGATCAGCCCGGCCACCCGGACCGAGTAGAATTCATCGAGGTTGGATGAACTGATCGAAATGAAGCGCAGCCGCTCCAGCAGCGGGTAATTGGCGTTCTCCGCCGCCTGCACCACCCGCCCGTTGAAATCCAGCCAGGATAATTCCCGGTTGATGAAACGTGCAGGGTCATGAAAAATCTGCCCCGCCGGCGCCGCGTGTTCAGACGATATCTCGATTGACTGGTCCATTTTCCAGAAATAGCGCCGTTTCGCACCGGATTGCCAGTGACGAAATCATAAACTTTACAGCGTATTCGTTTTACAACGACACGCTCTAAGTTAATTTTGTCGACCAATTTCATTGGTTTAGCTGGAGTCAAGCGACCCCAGCTAAACCAATATTGATCTATGACAAATCCGAACTCTCCGGACCCAACAGATCAGCCAGCAGCGCGGCCGCCAGAGGCCGCGTGATCTGGGATTTCTCGGCAAGCCCCGCCCGATCAAGCTGCATCACCGCATCGCGCAGGCTTTGCGCCGAGCGGGGCAGGCGGGCGAGCAGGAAATTCTGCACATTCAGCGGCACGATCAATTGCCGCTCGGCGCACAGCCTGCCCCATAAAGCGCGCAATAATTCATCATCGGGCGGGCTGATCTGTACCGAGCCGCTGGCCTTGAGCCGGCTTGCCAAATCGGCAAGGCGCATCGGCAGGCGGGCAGCCGGCGCATGGGCGGTCATCACCGCCCGCCCGCCCGCCTCATGCACCCGGTTGAGCAGATGCAACAAGCCCGCCTCGTCGGCGCACCGATCAATCGCCTCGATGCCGATGAGCGGGCCGATCAGCGAGCCAAGCGGATCGGTGGCACCCGGCAGGCAAGCCGCCTCGATGATCAAAGCCCCGGTCCGGCGCGCCCAGATATGCAGCAAATGCGATTTGCCGGCCCCGGAATCCCCCCAGATTATCAGCCGCCCCGCCGGCCAGTTCGCCATGTCCGCAAGCCAGGCGCGGGCTTGCTCGTTGGAGGCGGCGGCAATGAAGTCAGATTCGTGGTAGCGCGGCTGATGCTCGAACGGTAACGGCAATTGCCGCGATGTGATCATGCGTGATCGGGCGGCGCATCGAGATAAAGCGGGCTTTGCAGATAACGATGCAGCCAGAAGCGGATCAGCACGCCAATGGTCGCCGTCACCGGCACCGCCAGCATGATGCCCAGAAACCCGAATGTCTCGCCCCCTGCGAACAATGAGAAAATCACCCAAACCGCCGGCAATTCCACCCGGCCGCCCAGAAAGCGCGGCGAGATGACATAATCATTGAGCATCTGGCCGACAGCGAACACGCCGAACGCCAGTCCCGCCCCGCTCCAGGTGCCAAACTGCCCATACGCCAGCACCACCGCGCTGATCGCCCCGATAATCGTGCCGACATAGGGAATAAACGACAGCAGCCCCGCCGTCAGCCCAATGATCAGGCCAAGATTCAACCCGATCACCGACAGACCGACAGCATAAAACAACGCCAGCAGCAGGCAGCATATCGCCTGGCCGCGAATCCACGCATTCAAAATCCGGTTCACCTCAAGCGCCTGCGCCCGGATCACCCCCTCATACGAGCGCGGCAGCCAGGAATCGACCCGGGCGACAATCACCGGCCAGTCCCGCAGCAGATAGAACGCCACAATCGGGGTGATCACCAGCAAGGTCAGAATATTGAAAATCGCAAACCCGCCGCCGATGATCCGCCGCGCCGCCGATCCGGCAAACGACACAATGGCGCCGGCCTGCCCGCCGACCAGATCCTGCAATTTCTGGCTGATCACGCCATGGCCGAGCCTGGCTTGCAGCACGCTCATCTCATGCGAGGCAAGTTGCTGGGCCGATGCGATGGACGATGGCAATTGCCCGGCCAGCAGGCTGATCTGGGCCACAATCAACGGGTAGAGCAGCAGCGCGAACAGCAAGGTCGCGGCAATCATCGCCAGCAGCATGATCGCCGCTCCCGCCGAACGCCCAAGCCCCAGCCGCGCCAGGGCTGCAACCGGCGGGTCGAGAAAATAGGCAATGCCCGCCGCCGCCACGAAGGGCAGCAAAATCGGCGCAAAAAGCCGCAGACAAATCCAGGCGACCAGCACCACACCGCCGATCAGCGCCAGCCTTTGCCAGCGCGGCGCGCGGCCGTCATCATGGTCCTGACTTGGTAACGTGCCACTCATGATCGATCCACCATGGCGCTGGGCCGCGTTTTGTGTTGATACGAAGCCGATCGCGCAGGCAGACCGCCAGGAAGCGGAGGAGAGAGAATATGGGTCACAGGACATATGTAGCGCGGCTGTGCCGGTCATGAACAGTCTTACCTATCGCCAGGCGGGCGTCGATATCGAAGCGGGTGACAGGCTGGTCGAAGCGATCAAGCCGCTGGCCAAAGCCACCACCCGCGCGGGCGTCCTGGGCGGCCTCGGCGGCTTCGGCGCCCTGTTCGACCTGCGCCAGGCCGGCTTCACCGATCCCGTGCTGGTCTCCACGACCGATGGCGTCGGCACCAAGCTGAAAATCGCCATCGAAACCGGCATCCATAGCGGCGTCGGCATCGATCTGGTCGCCATGTGCGTGAACGATCTCGTGGTGCAAGGCGCCGAGCCGCTGTTTTTCCTCGATTATTTCGCCACCGGCGCGCTCGATGTGCAGGCCGCCCGCACGGTCATCGCCGGCATCGCCGAAGGCTGCCTGCGCGCCGGCTGCGCGCTGGTCGGCGGCGAGACCGCCGAAATGCCCGGCATGTATCACGGCGGGGATTACGATCTGGCGGGATTTTCCGTCGGTGCCGCCGAGCGGGGCAGCCTGCTGCCGCGCGAGGTCGCCGCCGGCCAAACCATTCTGGGCCTGCCCAGTGCCGGCATCCACTCCAACGGATTTTCCCTGGTCCGCAAAATCATCGACCTGACGGGCCTTGGCTGGGACGAAAAAGCCCCCTTCGCGCCGACGCTGACCCTGGGGGCTGCGGTCATGGAACCGACCCGCATTTACGTCAAACCCTTGCTCGCTTTGCACCGCGCGGGGCTTTTGCAGGCCTGCGCGCATATCACCGGCGGCGGCCTGCCGGGCAATCTGCCGCGGGTTCTGCCCGCCGGCCTGGGTGCAATCCTCAAGGCGCCCTGGCCCATCCCCCCGGTCTTTGCCTGGCTCGCGCAACAAGGCGGCGTCGCCCCGGCCGAAATGCTGCGCGTATTCAATTGCGGTGTCGGCATGGCGCTGGTGGTGAACGATCCGCTCGCCGCGATCGAGGTGCTGCGCACCGCCGGCGAAGCCCCGTTCGTCATGGGCCGCATCGTCGCCGGCGAAGGCATCGTGATCGAAGGGCAGGACGAGCTGTTCTCGTGAAACGCCGGGTCGGCATTCTCATCTCCGGCCGGGGCTCGAACATGGAAGCCCTGATCCATGCGGCAAAGGCCGATTTCCCCGCCGAAATCGGCCTCGTCATCGCCCATCGCGCAGCCGAAGGTCTCGCCACCGCCGCCCGCCTCGATGTGCCGACGGCGCTGATCCCCAGCCGCGATTTCGGCCCCGACCGCGCCGCCCACGAAGCCGCCCTCGATGCCGCCTTGCGCGCGCACGATATCGAAATCATCTGTCTCGCCGGATATATGCGCCTCTTGACGCCGTATCTCGTCAATCGCTGGGCCGGGCGCATGCTCAACATCCACCCAAGCCTGCTGCCCGCTTTCCCCGGCCTGAACACCCATCAGCGCGCCCTCGATGCCGGGGCAAAACTGCATGGCTGCACGGTCCATCTGGTCACCGAGATCATGGATGACGGGCCGATTCTGGCCCAAGCCGCCGTGCCGGTTCTCCCCGCCGACGATGAAGCATCCCTGGCCGCCCGCGTGCTGCTGCAAGAACATCGTCTCTACCCCGCCGCGCTGGCGCAATTCTGCGCCGCCGACGCGGTGTCATGGGCCAACCCGCAAAGCGCCTTCACGAACCCCTTGCCATGGACCACCCAAGGCCGGTAATTTAGACCATCACGAGGAGTTGTTGCGATGTCGAGCGTATCCCCCAGCCCAGCCACCGAAATCCAGACCGGCGATCTCCCGCGCGACAATAACCCTCAGGAATTCTGGAACGGCTTCACTAAATTCCTGAAAATCGTCGTCGTCTCCGTCGCCGCCGCCTTGCTGCTGATCGGCCTGTTCACCGTCTGGAGCTAAGCCCCCCGGAGCTTAGCCCTGGAGCTCATTCGGCTTCAGCGCACCAGCACGGCGAGCACCGAATCAAGCCGCTTGCGCCCCTCCGCCGTCGCACTCAGGCTTACCCCATCGCGCGTCAAATACCCCGCCTCCACGCACGCGGCGAGGCTCTCCTGATCAATCGCCTGGTCAATGCCTAGCCCCGTCCGGGCTGCGAACGCCGCCAGATCAATCCCATCCCGCAAGCGCAATCCCATCAAAAGCGCCTCGCGCGCCTGATCGGCGGGCGAAACACCCGTCTCCTCAACACTGCCCGAGCCCTCTCGCTCGACCAAATCCGCCCAAACCTCCGGCGCCCGGTGCCGCCGCGTGGCGAACAACCCATCCACGAGACTGATCCGCCCATGCGCGCCCGCGCCGATGCCGGCATAATCATGATAGCGCCAATAAGCCAGATTATGCCGCGACTCAGCGCCGGCAGCGGCGTAATTGGAAATCTCATAGGGCAGAAGGCCAAATCTTGCCGCCTCCTCACCCGTCGCGTCATATAAAGCCGCCCCCAATTCGTCGTCGGGCAAAGCGAATTCGCCTCTGGCATGGCGGGTGGCAAATTGCGTGCCCGGCTCGATGGTGAGCTGGTAGAGCGATAAATGATCCGCCGCCAAACTCAGCGCCTGCCGCAACTCATCCCGCCAATCGGCCAAACTCTGCGCCGGCCGGGCGTAAATCAAATCAAAGGAAATCCGCGGAAAAATCCGCCGCCCCAACTCGATCGCCGCAATCGCCTGGCCCGCATCATGCTCACGGCCCAAAAATGTCAAAGCCGCCTGGCGCAGGCTTTGCACCCCGATCGAAACCCGGTTCACCCCGGCATCCCGATACCCCCTGAACCGCCCCGCCTCGATGCTGGTCGGGTTCGCCTCCAACGTAATCTCAATGTCCGGCTCGGCGCTGAACAAGGCCCGGGCATCGGCAATCAGAATCGCCACATCACCCGGCTCCATCAGGCTCGGCGTGCCGCCGCCGAAAAAAATCGAGGTCAGCCGGCGCGGCCCCAGGCGTGCCGCTTCAAACGCCAGCTCCCGCCGCAAGGCGGCAATCATCCGCGCATGGGGGATGCGCGCGCGGACATGCGAGTTGAAATCGCAATAAGGGCATTTGGCCAGACAAAAGGGCCAATGGATATAAAGCGCGAGTGACTGCATGAGCCATCATACAACTTGTCTTTGCTTTGCGCGAAACCGGTCAGCCGAACGTGAATTGTCTGACACAAACTTGTCTGTATGCTGGATTCCACCGGAGAAAAACGCCCCATGAACCCATCGATCGCCCGCCTCGCTTTGTTGAAATGGAACCGCTTTCACACGGTCGCCGTATTGGTGCTCGGCATCGGCTGGGCGCTCGACTCGTTTGAAGTCACCCTCATCAATAACGTGCTGGGCGTTCTCAAATCCCAATGGAATCTCAGCGCCAACGCGACCTCGGCCATTTTGAGCGTCTGGTTCATCGGGCTGATGATCGGCGCCGCCAGTTTTGGCTACCTGGCCGATCGGTTCGGCCGCCGCCGCATTTTTCTCGCCAGCCTGCTGCTCTATGGCAGCTTCACCTTTCTCACCGCCTTCGCGCCGAATTATGATTTTCTGATCATCGCCCGCTTCATCACCGCCGTCGGTGTCGGGGCCGAATATTCCGCCATCAACGCCGCCATCAGCGAGTTCATCCCCAGCCGCCAGCGCGGCGCCGCCGGGGCCGCAGTGATGAATTTCTGGACCATCGGCGGCATCGCCGCCTCCCTGCTGGCGCTGGTTCTCTTCGCGGTTCTGCCGCCTGATTTCGGCTGGCGCGTCGCTTTCGGCTTTGGCGCGCTCGTCGCCTTCAGCACTGTTCTGCTCCGCCGCCATTTGCCGGAGTCACCCCGCTGGCTCGCCACCCACGGCGATCAGGAGGGTGCGGATGATATCGTCGAACGGATCGCCCAAGGGCAGGTCCGCTTCGCAACCCGGCCGACGCCCGCAAAAGCCGTCAAGCGGGCGGGCATTCTCAGCCATGCCGGCGCGCTGATCCGCTTTTATCCCGGCCGCCTCGCACTCGGCTGCCTGCTCGATTTCTCCGAGGCCTCCGGCTATTACGGCCTCTTCGCCTTCCTGCCCCTCGTCGTCCTGCCCTTGCTGAAACTGCCCGCAGGTCAACTCCCTTGGTTCTATCTCATCGGCAATGTCGGCGCCCTCGCCGGCGGCATCGCCGTCTCGCTCTTGCTCGATCGTCTGGGCCGCAAATCCACCGTCATGATGTTCTATGGCGCCACCGCCATCGGCACGCTCATTTTTGCCCATTTCATCCAGGGCACAAGCTCCATCATCATCGGCTTCACGTTGGTCAATCTGCTCGCCACCGGCAGCTGGATCAGCGCCTACCCCACGTTCTCCGAACTTTTCCCAACCGAATTGCGCGCCAGCGGCATCGGCCTCAGCGTCGCTTTCGGCCGTCTGGGTGCGGCTTTTTCACCCTTCCTCATCACCGCCGCTGCCGCCCAATTCGGCCCCGGCGGCGCCTTGGCCATGCTGGCTGGGTTTTGGCTGATCGGCTTTGCCGCCATGCTCGCTTACGCCATGCGCGGCACCGAAGGCCGCCACCAGCCGCTCGAAACCCTCTCACCGCACCGGGGCTGACCGTGCCACCCGGATGAAAACGGTCAAAATCTGCCACGAGGCCCGCAATGTCCCGCGCAAATTGCCAGCCACTTTCGAAGATCCCCCCGCCCGGCACCGATAGGGCAGGGGGATCTCGCGAATTCGCAAACCCGCCTGCGCCGCCTTGATCTGCATTTCGATATTCCAGCCATAGGTCATCTCGCGCAGTTCAAGCCGCGCCAACGCGCTGCGGCGGATCGCGCGATAAGCGCACATATCGCGGTAGCGCGTGCCGGTCAGCGCGCCGATCCCAAGGCCCAGCAGCCAGCCGGCGAAAACCTGATGAACATTCATCGAGCCCGGCTCACGCAAGGCCCGCGTCCGGCTGGCAATCACGAAATCCGCCTCGCCTGCGGCAATCGGGCCGACAAGTTGAGCCAGCAAATCACCACGATCCGCGCCGTCCCCATCCATAAAAACGATGATATCGCAATCCGCCGGCGCCGCGGCCGCACCCGCCGCACAAGCCCGGCCATAGCCGCGCACCCCCAATTCCAGCACATGCGCGCCGGCCGCGCGCGCCGCCTCCTGTGTGCCGTCTTGGCTGCCGCTGTCAGCGATGATGATGGCGGCCGCGATATCACCAGGCAACTCGCCAATGACGCCGGCAATCGCCTGACCCTCATTGAGGGTCGGGATCACGATGGCGGCGCGCTTGCCGGCGGCCGCCACCCTCACAGGCTCCAGCGCAGCCCGCAGCTCTGGCAGGGTTTGGGCGGCGCATCGCTGACCAGTTCCGTGCGAAAATTCTGATAGGCCGGGCTGTTCCAAATCTCCCGCAAGCTCTGCTGCGTGGCATCGCCCAGCGTATAATTCTCATAGCCCCGCGCCGAAAACGGCGCGATGCAGCAGGGCAAAGCCCGACCATGAGCGGTGAAATACATCAACGACCATGGCCGCCGGCAAGTGGCCCAGGGCCGTTCATCAGCACTCGCCTTCAAGCTCAGCCCGGGCTCGGTCGCCCCCGAGGCGTTCAAGCGAATGCCCAGCGATGCAGCAAGGCTTTGCGCCTGCTGCACCGCTGCCTCCTCGGCAGCCTGGGTATGTTCAAACAAAGCCGATTCCGCGCGCGCCAATCCATACCCGGCATCATCAAACACCAGCCGCTGCAAATGCACCTCCTGCACCCCGATGCGCTCGGCCAGACGGACGAAATCGGGCAATTGCCCGATCGTTTCCTTCATGCCCGTCAGCCAGATCGAAACCAGCGGCTTTTCCGCCCCGATGGATTTTTGCAGTTTGGTGAAATTGCCGATATTTTTCACAATCCGGTCGAAAAAATCCTTGCCACGCACAGCAAGAAAGGTTTTCGCATCCGCCGCATCCAGCGAGACACGCAACTCATCAAGCCCGGTTTCGATCAGTTCACGCTGGCGGCGCGGGGTCAACAACGTGCCGTTGGTATTGAACAAGGTATAAATATGGCGGGCTTTGAGATAGCGGATCATGTCCGGCAGAATTTTCACCAGCATCGGCTCGCCCACCCCATGCATCACCACGCGGGCAATATCGGGCACCTGATCAATAATTTTGGTGAACAGCTCCCAGCTCATATCCGCTGGCGCTTCCAACTCCTCAAACGTGCGCGGGCAGGTTTCGCACAGCAAATTGCACCGATTAGTGACCTCCAGATAAAGACAAACCGGCGGTGCTGCATCAGCCGCTCCGCTCTGATCGACGGCTTCGAAATAGCGGCGTGGATCTTTGAGACTATTGCTCATGGCGAGGCTCCTGCGCGCCTTGGCGATACCGCCGGGCGCCGTAAAAATAACTGTCCGAGAACAAGCAGCACAGCCGGGCCAAACATCATGGCGGGCCAAAGCGGATCATCATGATCCGGGTTGAGATAAAGCAGAACACTGGCGGTCACGATATAGAGGGCGGCCGGGGCAGGGACCACGCAGGCCGGCAGCAGCAGAAACGGATAATACCATGGGTAATGCGGGCCAAGCCCGGCCATCAACAGGCAGCCCAGCAGCAACGCGGCACCGGCAATCTGGCGAGTCAATGCTGGGCCCGGCGGCAGCATGCGCTGGCGGAACACGATCATCATTCCAGCCCCGACGAGCAGCAACCCGAGCGCGCCGAGGTAAAGCTTCGCGGCCAAAGGCGGCACCGGCGTGACCAGCCCGATCAGGTCAAGCACATAGACCCCATGGCCGTTATTGATCCCCTCCTGCGCCGTATAGCCGCCGAGAAACCCAAACACCGACCAGCCGACACTCAAATAAGGCAGATACAGAATGATCATGGTCGCGAACAAAGCGACCGGCAATTTCCACTCCCAGCGGCGCCACAAAGCAGGCGCCAGAACGAGCGGCAGAAACTTCGTCACCACCGCAGCGCCCAGCAAAATCCCCGCCATCGCATGGCGCGCCCGGCAGGCTGCCAGCAAGGCCAGGGCAATTGCGCATATGGTGATCGCATCGACATGGCCGCTACTGGCAAATTCCCATATCGTCACCGGATTCCAGGCATAAATCATAATCCGGCTGCGCGGCAGTCCGGCACTGTCCAACACCAGCAGCATCGCCCACACGGCGCCTGCTTCAAAGCCCAGAATAGCGAGCTTCATGCCCAGCACCGGCGGTAAATGCAGAAATTTCACCAACGCGCTGGAAACCAGAAAACAAATCTGCGCCGCCGGCGGGTAGATCGTGTGGGCATAATCGGCGCGGTTGATATGCGGGAACACGGCAGCATCCCGCAAAAACGCGAGATGCGGGTCATCGGGAATATAGCGGAACGGGTTAATCCCCGCCGCCTGCACCCAACCATCCCAGATATAGCGATAAATATCGGTGGAGAGAAACGGCGCCGTGCCGACCACGATCAAGCGCAATAATATCGCGGTGCCCAGAATAAAAGCCAACGACACGCCCGGCCGGCAACGCAGCAGAATGCCGATCGCCGCAAGATAAATCACCCCTTGCACGCAGCCCAGAATCACAAACTGTGTCAGCGCCTCACCATAGCCAATCCCGATCCGCCCCGGCACAGGGCGGCCGATATAAAGCCCGACAAAATCCAGAGCGATCAGCGCCACCGCACAGAATATCAGCGCGCGGCGGGCCCATGTCTGCGTCATGCGATAGCGCAACATCCAGCCCATCAACCGTATTTTCGGTGGGTCGTGGGTGTCAGCAAACCGGCATCCGCCAGCCAGCTCGCGGTCGCGGGCGCGCTAAATTGGTCGCCCTCGCCACTTAGATCCTCGATCAGCCGGTCCAAACCCGCCGCGTCATCAACATCGTACCAAACCGGCAATTCCAGCAATTGCAGCCCCATCTCAGCGGCGCGCGCGCGGGTCTGGCCAGCAACATTTTCGCTGCTCCAGGTGATATCGGCGAACATATGGGCATGGGCCTGTTTGAGCCCGAGCAGATAATAGCCGCCATCCTCCGCCGGGCCCAGCACCGCGCGGTCGCCCGGCGCCGCGAGCCAGGCCGCCGTGCGGATCAGATGAGCGGTCGGCAAAGTCGGGCTGTCGGAATTCAGCACCACCGCCGCGCTATAGCCCTCGCCGAGCAATGTTTCGATCGCGTGCAACAGGCAGCGCCCAAAGCCGGTGACGCGATCGGGCATCGGCAATGTCCCGTCAGCCAAAATCAATCCCGTGCCGAGTGCCAAATGGCCATCGAACATCCCCTCCGTCCCCGCCGGCGCATAAGCCACGAAACTGTCAATGCGCTGCGTCCGTCCGGCGGCGGCGATATTTTCCGTCATATCGCGCAGAAACGCCGCACTCAGCCCCGCCGCCTGCTCCGCCGAGAGGCGCGGCGTCAGCCGGGTTTTCGAGCGCCCTGCCTGCGGCGCTTTCGCCATCACGGCAATCGCGCAGAGTTCAAGCCGCGTCATGGCTGCACGCTGCCGGCCACAAGCCCAAGCAGGTTCAGCGCGTCGATCGCCCCGTTCTCCTGCCCCTTTTCAAAATCACCCTCGATCTGCCCCATCTCATTGGTAATCTGCGCAAGGCAAATCACCCGCTCGCCCCGTGCCGCGGCAAACGCGTACAAGGCAGCGGCTTCCATTTCCACCGCCAATATGCCCTCCGCGCGCGCCGCTTCGATGGCGCTTTGCGTCTCCCGAAACGGCGCATCGGTCGTCCAGCTCGCACCGACATTCAAATTCACCCCGGCCGCCTCGGCAGCCTGAATGATCTTGCCGATCAGATCAGCCGGGGCATGGGCATAGCGCGACGGCGGCAGATAATGATAGCTCGTGCCCTCATCGCGCAATGCCCGGTCGATCAGCATGAAATAAGGCCCAGCGCCGGTCGCATCAATCCGCCCGGCGGAGGTCAGGCTGATCAGCAATTGGCAGCCGGAGGCGAATACCTGCTCGGCCAGCAACACCGCAAACGCCGATCCCACCGCATTGCCAATAATCCCAAAGCGTCGCCCGCCATGATCAAGCACGACCATCTGCGTATGATAACACGCCCAGCCCGCACAAACCGGCGCACCATGGCGTTGCGCATAGCGCAACAAATCGCCATCCGGGTCCAGCACGCAAATATCCGGAACCGGCGTCGCGGTCATCTGCTTCTGGCGCCGCGCCGCACGGATCATATTTTCCGCCGTGAACACGGAGTCTTCATCATAATGTTTGGCGTCAAGCAGCGGTATCCTGGGGGTGATCAGATCAAGCGCCATAAGGGTCAAATGCCACTGAACCAATTATAGCCACGATCAACCCAAAACCCGCCCGGATTGCGATTGGTCACATACATCGCCGTCACGAATTTCGGATTCTTGAACCCGAGTTTGGTCGGAATCCGAATTTTGAACGGAAACCCATATTGCACCGGCAGCCTCTGGTCGGAGAGTTGATAAGCCATGATCGTCTGCGGATGCAAAGCGGTCGCCATATCGATGCTTTCATAATAGCCGTCCGCGCAAACAAAGCCGACATATTTCGCCCGCAGATCGGCACCGACCCGTTTAAGAAAAACCGAAAGCGGCGTGCCGGTCCATTTGCCGATCATGCTCCAGCCTTCCACACAAACATGCCTGGTGATCTGGGTTTTTTGCGGCAATGCGTAAAGATCATCAATGCGCCAGGGTTTTTTCTGCTCAATCAGGCCGGCGAGTTCCAGCCGGTAATCGGCCGCACTGAGCACCGGCGCCTGATCACTATGATACCAGGCATTATACCGAAAATCCTTCACCGCCATGCTCTCGGGATATTCCGGTGCAAGGCGCGTGCGGCTGAACAACGCGCC
>NCAP01000061.1 GCA_002255495.1 Rhodospirillales bacterium 20-60-12
CTGCGCGATCTGGATGCCAAGACCGGCGGCTTGCACGGCTCGGATTTATTGATCCTGGCGGGCCGTCCGGGCATGGGCAAAACCGCCTTGGCGACCAAAATCGCCTTCGGCGCGGCGCAGGCTTTGCTGAACGAAGCCCAGCGCGAGAATCCCAACGCCGAGCCCAAGCAATGTGTCGCGATATTCTCGCTGGAAATGAGCGCCGAGCAATTGGCCATGCGCCTGCTGTCCGAGGAAGCGCGAATCGAGAGCGACCGGATCAGGCGCGGTGAAATCGGCCAGAAGGATTTCGAGAATTTCGTCGAAGTCTCGCGCCGCATTCAGCGTCTGCCTTTGATGATCGACGATACCCCGGCGATCACTCTCTCGGCGCTGCGCACACGCTGCCGCCGGCTCGCGCGCACGCGGGGGCTGGCCCTCATCGTCATTGACTATTTGCAATTGATGCGCCCGTCGGCCGGCACCAGGCCGGAAAATCGGGTGTTGGAAATCAGCCAGATCACCCAGGGCTTGAAGGCCATTGCCAAGGAATTGAAAGTGCCGGTGCTGGCCCTCTCGCAGCTCTCGCGCGCGGTTGAAAGCCGCGAGGATAAGCGGCCCCAATTGTCCGATTTGCGCGAATCTGGCACCATCGAGCAGGACGCCGATGCGGTGATGTTCATTTACCGCGACGAATATTATCTGCAGCAGAAAACCCCGAAACAAATGGGCTTTGACTCCGAGCAGAAATTTCAGGATGCGTTGGAGAAATGGCAAAACGATATGGAGCAGGTGCATAACATGGCCGAACTGATCCTCGCCAAGCAGCGCCATGGCCCGACCGGCAAGCTCGATTTGTTTTTCGAAGCCGCCTTCACCCGTTTCGCCGATCTCGATACGCATCACCAATAATGAGCGCACTCACCGCCCCGATCGGCCAGTCCCCGGCCTATCTGGAGATCGATGTCGCCGCGATCGTGGCAAATTGGCGGATATTGTCCGCCCGCCACGGCGCGCCGGTCGCCGGCGTGGTCAAAGCCGACGGTTATGGGCTGGGCGCGCAACTGGTCGCCGAACACCTGTTTGCCGAAGGCTGCCGGCATTTTTTCGTGGCGCATCTATCCGAGGCCCTTTCCCTGCGGGCGGCATTGCCCGGTGCCATGCTGGCGGTATTCAACGGCATGCTGGCCGGCCAGGAGGGTGTGTTTGTCCAGCATGGCATCACCCCGGTGCTCAACAGCCTCGCCGACCTCGATGCCTGGCGTGTCCATGGCGCCGGGCATGAAGCGATTCTGCATATCGACACGGGGATGAGCCGGCTTGGCCTGGATCAGGACGAATGGGCCGCCCTCCAGGGCGATCCGGCGCGGCGCGCCGGCATCAATCTCGCTTATGTGATGACCCATCTGGTCTCCGCCGAGCAGCATGATGCGCCGGTCAATGCCGATCAGGCCGCGCGATGCGCACAGATCCGTGCGGCGTTTCCCGGCATCAAAACCAGCTTTGCCAATTCATCGGGCATATTCTGGGATGATATATTCCGCTCGGACCTGGCCCGCCCGGGGGCCGCACTTTATGGCGTGAATCCAACACCCGGCCGGCCCAATCCGATGCGCGACGTGGTGCGTCTGGTGGCGCCGGTGCTGCAAGTGCGCGCCATCGCGGCTGAAACACCGGTCGGCTATAACGGGGTCTGGATCGCCTCGCGGCCGAGCAAAATCGCCACTGTCGCGGTCGGTTACGCCGATGGTTATCTGCGCAGCCTGTCCGGCCGTGCCACGGCCCGCTTTGACGGCCACCCCATCCCACTGGTAGGCCGCGTCTCCATGGACCTTGCAACATTCGACGTGACCGACTTTCCCGCCATTCGTCCGGGCACAGCGCTTGAACTCATCGGGCCGGGCCACGGGGTCGATGCGCTGGCCGCCGAGGCGGATACCAACGGCTATGAAATCCTCACCGCTTTGGGTGCGCGCTATGAGCGCCGGGTGCGCGGGCTATGAACGCTGTGCTGTCGCCGGTCGCAGCCCTTGGCCGGGCTGTGCAGAATGTCCTGGGCCTGATCGGCGAGGTATTCATCTTTGCTCTGTCCGCACTCAGCCATTTATTGCGCCCGCCCTTTTATTGGCGCCGGATTGGCCGCAGCGTCATGGAGATCGGTTATTTCTCTCTGCCTGTTGTCGCGTTAACAACCTTATTCACCGGCATGGTGCTGGCCTTGCAGGCCTATACAGGCTTTTCCCGGTTCAATGCGCAAAGTGCGATTGCCAGTATCGTCGTGCTGTCCGTCACGCGTGAACTGGGCCCGGTGCTGGCTGGGCTGATGGTCGCCGGCCGCGCCGGTGCGGCGATCGCTGCCGAAATGGGCACCATGCGCGTGACCGACCAGATCGATGCTTTATCGACGCTCTCGACCAATCCGATGAAATATCTGGTCACACCCCGGCTGATCGCCGGCGTCATCGCGCTGCCCCTGCTGGTCGCGGTGGGTGATATATTGGGCGTCATGGGCGGCTATCTGGTCGCGACCTTGAAGCTCGGTTTCAACGGCACGGATTATCTGCACAACACATTCCAATATCTGCGCACCGATGACGTGGTCTCGGGCCTGATCAAGGCTTCTGTCTTCGGTTTCATCATCGCGCTGATGGGCTGCTATCATGGCTTCAAGTCCAAAGGCGGCGCGCAGGGTGTGGGTGCCGCCACCACATCGGCGGTGGTCTCGGCCTCGGTCTTGATCCTCGGGCTCGATTATCTGCTGACCCAGGTTTTCTTTTCATCATGAGCACAGCAGCCAAAATCAGCGTTCGCGGCCTCAATAAAGCCTTCGGCGATAAAAAAGTGCTCGACGGCATCGATCTCGATGTCATGCCCGGCACCGCCATGGTCGTCATTGGCGGCTCGGGCACCGGTAAATCGGTCTTGATCAAATGTATTCTCGGCCTGATCGAAGCGGATTCGGGCAGCATCCTGATCGATGGTGAGGATGTTCTGAAAGCAACACCCGCCCGCGCGCGGGCTTTGCGCAGCCAAATCGGCATGCTGTTCCAGAACGGGGCTTTGTTCGATAGTTTGCCGGTCTGGGAAAATGTCGCGTTCGGATTGCTCGCGCAGAATAAAATCTCCCGCCGCGACGCGCGCGCCAAGGCCGGTGAATTTCTCGCCCAGGTCGGGTTGGCGGCCAGTGTCGGTGAATTGTCGCCGGCAGAATTATCGGGCGGCATGCAAAAGCGCGTCGCTTTGGCGCGCGCCATTGCCGGGGCGCCGCAGATCATGTTTTTCGATGAACCCACAACCGGCCTTGATCCGATCATGGGTGCGGTGATCGATGGCCTGATCGTCGATTGCGTCAAACGTCTGGGCAGCACCTCGATCGCCATCACGCACGACATGGCCAGCGCCCAGCGCATCGGCGACGTGGCGGCAATGCTCTATGAGGGCCGCATCGTCTGGACTGGCCCCGCCGCCTCCCTGCTGGACAGCGACAATGAAGTGGTTTCCCAATTCACCCACGGCCGCCGTGAAGGCCCGATCCAGATGGCACTGCGCCGCTAATTGTCTGGGGAGGACGTCCCATTCATACGCACACCGTATAAGTGTTGTGATTATCATAGGCATTCCAAATCAGCGTGTAGAGGGCTAATTCTGCTGCAACGCAACAAGTCGTTGCGCGGTCGCTTTAAGGAGTGTTCCCTATGTTGAAAATTTCGTCGAAAATCGCCCTGGTTGCCGCTTTTGCCGCATTTGCGCCGCTCGCCGCCCAGGCTGCCTCCAGCCATCATGACGGCCTCGTGCAGGGCATCAACGACGCCTATGGCACCAGCTTCCCCGTTCATAGCCAGCCCGCCACCACGGCCGCCAACCACAACAGCAAGGCCCAGAACCAGGGCTGAGCAGGCGTTGCTATGTCAGCCAGCTTGCCTGATCTAACATGACCGCTTAATCCTGAGGCAATGACAGAGTCAGCGCCTCAGGATCATCTTCCGGATCTCCGCGATTATAAATTTCTGCGGCTCCTGTCGGCCGAGCAAGCCAGCGAAGTTCTGAATTACTCCAAAATCATCTCGCTCAAGGCGCGGCAAACCCTGTTTCGCGAAGGCGATTCCGGATCAGCCCTTTATGTTCTGACCAGCGGCTATGTGAAACTCACCCGCATGGGCCCTGACGGCACCGAGATCGTGCTGGAACTTGCTGGCCCGCGCAGCATTTTCGGTGAAATCGCAGCGATAGGCGGCGCCCGCCGGGCAGCCGATGCGGTGGCCATTTCCGCGTGCAAATTGTTGGCCATCGATGCCAGGCAATTCATGGCCGTGCTGCGGCAAAATGAAGCGGCCTTGCTCGAAATATTCCAATTGCTCACCGACCGGCTGCGCAACACCACCTCGCGCATGGAGGATTTGCTGTTCCTGCCGCTGACCGCGCGCCTTGCCCGCGCCCTGATCCGTCTGGCCGCCTTGAATTCCCGCCCGACGCGTGACGGCTTGCTGATCGATGTCACTTTATCCCAGCGTGAACTCGGCGAACTCACCGGCCTCGCGTGGGAAAGCATTAACAAGCAGCTCGCCACCTGGCGCGATGAAGGCGTGATCGCCATGACCGGCAAATCGATGATTCTGAAAAATATCGGTTCACTGAACGCCATCGCTCAACTCGATGGGATCAACCAAGCAAATTAGACCAGGATGCGCTATCAAGCACGCGGCCATTTTGATCTAAAACCCGATCATCCCGATCGCGCTCAGCGTCACCCGCCCGGCGGAGCCCGGTGAATGCAGCAGATCCCAGGCGACATATTGCTCGGCATACAGGCTGGCCGATGACATGCCGTCAACCAGCACGATCACCCGATAGCCGCGGAACGCTGCCTCGGATGCGGTGGACAGCACCGCCCCCTCCGCCGCCGTGCCTGTGACAATCACGGTCCTGGCTTTGTCCTGGCGCAAGAGGGCCGCGAGATCGGTATGGAGAAATTTATCCGGCCCGGACGCCACCATTGGCTCGCCGCCGCGCGGCTGAAGGGGTGCCAGAACGTCGCCCGGCGCGCCGCCCACCACATTGCTGAAAATCACCCGCACCCCATGCGCGCGGGCTGCATCCAGCAATCGTCCCACGGGCTGTAGGCTGGCAATGCAGCGTGGCCGGCGTTCCATGTTGCAGGTCTTGGGCACGAAATCGAGCACCAGCAGCACCGTGTCGGCGGGATCGAGCGTGACAGCCTGCAATATCGGCGCAGGTGGCGGCTTGATCTGCGCCCATTGGTCGATCAGCGCCGGGGTATTGGTCTGTGCGCGGGCCTGGGCCATGCCGGCCAGCATGCCGGCCATCAGCAGCACGACCCAGATGCTGCGGCCCATCATGCGGCTTTTTGCACCGGCGCCAGAATCGCGTCAGCCTCGCGGAACAAATCAGGGTCCACCACCGCGTCGGAGGCGACGATATTTTCATCGATCTGCTCAGGCCGTGAGGCCCCGATAATCGCCGATGCCACATTGGGCTCCCGCAGCACCCAGGCCAGCGCGAATTGCGCCAAGGTCAGCCCCGCCGATTGCGCCAGCGGCCTGAGCGCTTGCACGGCTTCGAGCAATGCCCCACGCGTGCCGATATCGGCGAGGAAATGTCCCATCGTCGCACTGGTGGCGCGCGATCCTGCCGGCGGCGGCGCGCCGGGGAGATATTTGCCGGTCAATATGCCCTGACCAAGCGGCGACCAGACGATTTGCGATATGCCATGCGCCGCGCAGAGCGGGATCACCTGTTCTTCCGGCCGGCGCCAGATCATTGAATATTGCGGCTGGCTGGAGACGAATTTTTCCACCCCCGCCATCTCGATGGCAGCGCGGATCGCCTCGACCGGCCATTCGGAAAACCCGATATATCGCGCCTTGCCCGCCCGCACGATCTCGCTCAGCGCCTGCATCGTCTCTTCGAGCGGCGTTTCGGGGTCATGACGGTGGCATTGATAAAGATCGACATAATCGACCCGCAGCCGCTTCAGTGACGCATCGATCTGCTTGTGAATCTGCCCGCGCGAAAGCCCGCGATCGGTCTCGGTCATCGGGAAAAATAATTTCGTAGCCAGCACATAGGAGTCGCGTTTCACGCCGGCCAATGCCTCGCCCAACACGGTCTCGGCGGCCCCTTTGCCGTAAATATTCGCGGTATCGATCAGCGTAATGCCCTGGGCCAGGGCATGCTTCACGCAGGCGATCGATTGGGCTTTTTCCACCCCGCCCGAATAGGTCAGCCATGAGCCGAGCGAAATGTCGGAGACGATGAGGTCACTGGAGCCGAGTTTTCTGTATTTCATGGCCAGGACATTGGGCCAGCAGGCGGGTGGTGCAAGGGCCATGGGCGGGCTTGCCCTTTACGCTGGCCGCCAGCCCCGATAAGCGGCAGCCCATGACCCAGACCAATTCCCTCGACCCGCAGGACTGGACCAGCCTGCGCGCTCTCGGCCACCGCATGATCGACGATATTTTCGATAATCTCGCTGGCCTGCGCGAAGGTCCGGTCTGGCAGGAAATGCCGCCCGCCATCCGTGCGGGCTTTGCCGAGGGTGCGCTACCGGCCGCGCCCAGCGATGAGGCGGATATTTATGCCCGGTTCCAGCAAACCATCGCCCCTTATGTCACTGGCAACCGCCACCCGCGCTTTCTCGGCTGGGTGCATGGCGGCGGCAACGCGGCGGGCATGCTGGGTGAATTGCTGGCAGCCGCCTATAACGCCAATCTCGGTGGCCGCGATCATGCCGGCATCGCGGTCGAGCGCCAGGTGATCCATTGGTCGGCCCAGATGCTCGGGCTGCCGGCCACAACCGGCGGGCTGCTGGTGACCGGTACATCCATCGCCAATCTCATCGCACTCATCTGCGCCCGCACCAAAAAACTAGGCCCGGCCAGCCGCATCGAGGGCATCGGCGCGGGCGGTTTCGTCGGCTACGCCTCCGCCGGGGTGCATCGCTGTGTGCCGGGCGCGTTCGACATGGCAGGCCTCGGCTCTGGCGCCCTGCGGCGCATCGCGGTTGATGCTGCCTACCGCATCGATATCACCGCCTTGGAGGCGCAGATCCAGGCCGATCGCGCAGCTGGCTTGCAGCCCGGATTCCTCGTCGGCACGGCCGGCACGGTCGATGTCGGCGCCATCGATGATCTGACGGCCCTGGCCGCACTGGCCCGGCGCGAAGGAATCTGGTTCCATGTCGATGCCGCCTTCGGCGCGCTGTTGGCTTTATCGCCGACCCGCAAATCCATGCTCGCCGGCATCGAACAGGCCGATTCCGTGGCCTTCGATTTTCACAAATGGGCGCAGGTGCCTTATGATTGCGGTTGCATCCTGGTGCGCGACCAGAACGATCAATTGGCGGCCTTCTCGCAAGCGACAAATTACCTCGCCGCCGCCCCGCGGGGCCTCGCCGGCGGCCAGCCCTGGCCGTGCGATCTGGGGCCGGATTTATCGCGCGGCTTTCGCGCGCTGAAAGTCTGGATGACGTTGATGACCCATGGCAGCGATAAATTGGGCGCGGTGGTCGATCATACATGCGCGCTCGCGCAAAACCTGGCCCAGCGCGTTCAAGCCAGCCCCAAGCTTGAATTGCTGGCCCCGGCCATGCTCAATATCGTCTGTTTCCGCTATAACGATTCCGCTGGCCGGCTCGATGAGCTGAACGCCGATATCGTCGCCGATTTGCAGGAATCGGGTGAATTCGCGCCATCCACCACCATCATCAACGGCCAACTCGCCATCCGGGTCGCGTTCGTCAATCACCGCACCGAAATGGCGGACATTGATGACCTGCTGGCCGCGATCATCGGTAAAGGCGAGAAAGCACGTCTTTTTTGAAAAACTATGTCCCTCCCAGATATCGCGATAATCTGTCACCTTAAATCGGTTAGCCAAACATCGCTCGGAGGGGATAAGTGCCCTATATCGCCAAAAATCCAAATGCCTTCCTGTAACGTTCCGTCGGTGACGGACAATGCGTCGCACTGGTTGAAAAGGCGGTGAACATGCCGAGAGATCGGCTATGCAAACGCGGTATCACTGTAAAGGGTGCCGTTATTGCCCCAGGCACAATCATTGCGACATTTGATGCGAATGGAAAATATGGCAACCATACTAACGGCTCATCGCATGCCGCAATCTACCTGGGGCAAAACGCCTAAGGCATACAGGTGATCGACCAGTGGATGACCGTAATTCATGGCAGGGCAATTCCCCATGTCGCACAGCCACGTCCAATCCGTTGGAAACAATTTGAAAGCAAATAGGCGAGCCCGGTTAACATTGGGGATGACTGTTATGTCGTACAATAAAATTTATTTGTGCTTGTTGTTCCTATGCTCTTCATGCACTCCGGCAATTGCTAACAACGTCATACTTTCCTGCCCGGCGACAATCGCCAGCCATAAACTATCTGAAATCGACATGTTCAGCGGACCGCCGCGTGAAATGGCAAGCTTGATCCCGGTCGACGGTGGCTGGAACACAACAATGGACAATCCACAGGAATTACCATGTTACATTCAGTGTAGCTATAAAAGCACAAAAAAGAAGATAGCGATCAAAGTCCCTGCCAATGCAACATCATGCAAATATGGCGATAAAATCGATCAGATCATCTGCAAATAGAAAGTGCAAATAGCAACCCGATGGATGGGCATTCCTTCGACACAAATCCGACTTTCTAGAGCGCGATCGTTTTACAACGATCGCGCTCTAATAATTGAACTGATAGATTACACCGACCGAATTGCCTTGGCCGCTGCCGGTGCCCGTGCCCGCTTCGGTTTTCAGTTTCAGGCCCTTGTATAAATTGATCTCCACCTTGGCCTTACTGCCCTGGCCGGATGCTGCCTGTTCCGCACCGACATAAACGCCCGGCGCCACATAGCGCCCGGCATTGATCGAAGGGGCACTACCGTTCGAACCGCCGCCGATCGATAATTCATCGAGCCCCAGAGCATTGCGCACCCCGCCCAGCGGATCGGCCAGCGTATTGCCCCCGATGCCCGCCAGCGACGCCAAAGCCGCCGCGAGCGATGCAGCCTGGAACGGCGATAAATTGGTCGAACCCGTGCCATAAAGCAGATGCGCCAACACTTCGTCGGACGGTAAAGGCGGGCTGGCGGATAATTGGATCACCGGCTTATCGGGCGTGCCGGTCAGCGCCAAGGTCGATGTCACATTGCCGCTCACATTGCTCGCTTCCAGATCGAGCACGGGTGAGAATCCGTTGCCGTTGAATTCGATTGTGCCCTTGGTCAATTGCAATGTTTTGCCGGCCAGGGAGACATTGCCGCGCACCAATTTAAACCCGCCCGATGGCACCGGGTTGGCAGCACTGCCGCCCAGATGCAGACGGCCGGCGAGTTCAGCAAAGAGCCCGTCGCCGCGGATAAAAATTTTATCCGCCGCCCGGATCGTCAGATCAAGCGCCAGCGGCAAAGGCGTGCCCGTGCTGGGCGCAGGCGGCTTGTCGCCGGGCCGGAGAATATCCAGTTTCGCCACTGAAGGCGGCAATGATTTTGGAATCCGGATCGTCGCCTGATCGATCGTGACTGTCCCCTTCACGCCCAGCGCAGAACGCAATGCGCCTGTCAGCCCGATCATGCCGCTCAGCGTCTCATGGATCTCATCGCTCGCAACCGGGCTCGCTTTATCCAGAACAAGCCGCACATCAACCGGCATTGGCGGCGCCAGATCGAGCGTTCCGGTGGCGGAGACATGCCCATCACCCGCCTGCGCGGCCAGGCTGGTCAACACCAAACGCCGCCCCGATGCCGTGACCAAGCCTTGAATATGCGACAGATCAAATCCCGAGCCGATATTTTCAACGCTGCCTTGATCCAGCGCGATTGTGCCGTTCGCCTGCGGTGCTTTGGCATTGCCGGTGATCGTCAGGTCAGGTGTTAAAATGCCGGTCAGCCTTGTGCCGCCGGCAATCAATATCGGATCAAGAATCCGCAAATCCGTCCGGCCTTTGATGCGCAGATTCAGCATCCCGGTCGCACTCAAGGGCGCTGTGCCCTGCACGGTCAAATCCGCCTGCCGGCCGAGCGTGAGGGCCGCGTTGATTTGTGCGCTCCGGCCCTGCAAAATCGCCCGCGCCGTCAAACCCGCCGGCGGCAAAGAGGATGCGGGGCCCCGCCCGGCATGGACCTTGACCAAAGCAAGATTGAGAGTGCCTTGCGGTGCCGCAAGGCTGCCGCGCAAGGCGGCATCGGCGTTCAAAATGCCGCTCAACGGTATATTCGGCGCCGCGAGTTCTGCCAACGACAAAGGCAAATGCACAATACTGGCCTTCATGTTCAGGCTTGGCTGCAGCATTCCATCAAGCGTGAAGCGCCCGCCATCAAGCCCCAATGCCAGATGGTGCACAATCATTCCCGCCGCCGCATCAATCGTCGCGGGGCCCTGCAACAGCAATGTCTTGCCATGGGAGGCCGCACTGAATTGCGTCAGATTGAGTGATTTGGCGCCGACATCGACAATGCCACGCGCTGTAATGCGCGCCGGCGCGTCGCCCAATTGACTGAAGGATGCGCCGAGCGCCATGGCCAGATGATCAAGCGGACCATCGATGTTCAGTTTGGCGCTGCCCGCCGTTTTCTGGGTGGCAAACTGATCGAGTTGAATCGTGCCATTGATCGTCGGATTCGCCGGCACGTCACTCACACGCCCTGCAATTTGCGCGGCTTTGAGCTGCAAATTGCTTGTGTGGATATTCGACGTCACCGCATTCAATGTCGCGTCCTGACCCGCTTGATGCGCGAAATCCGCCTTGACGCTGCCTGAGAGGGGCATATTGATCAGGCTGGCGAAATCGGTGAGCCGGAGCAGGCTTACACGGATCAGCCCGGTCGGCAGGCCAGCGCCCGGCTGATAGGCAATATGGCCCTGTGCGTCGAGAGATTTGAAATCGAGCTTATTGACGATGGCGGTGATCAGCCCCGTCTTGTCGCGGGCAAAATCCGCGTCCAAAGCGAGCGGCGCATTCTCCAATACGCCCGTCGCCAGCACATGGCCCGATGGCAGGCTCGGCAAATTCTGCGCATCGACATCAATCTCGAACGGCCCCGATGCGAAACCCTTGGTCGCGATCACGCCGTTGATTTTGCTGTGCACCGCAAAATCATCGAATGATCCGCCAATCGTGCCGGCTTCGGCGACATGCCCGGTCAATTGCGGCGCCAGCAGACTCACATCCGTCTCGCGCGCCTGATCGGTCCACGCAATCTTCGACCCGTCGATCCGGCCGGTGGCCGCGAGATGCAGTGCCGCACCATCGAAGCCGAAATTCTCAATGCTGACAACATGATTTTTGATCGTCATATGGGCGTTCAATGTCGCAGTCTGACCGATCAAACCCGGCAATGGCGCTTGTCCGCCGGTGATATCCAGCCTGTCCTGGATCGCCACATTGATCGCTCCGGCGACATTCCTGGCCTGTATATTGGCGGTGGTATGACCTTGCAGATCAACCGCCCCGATCGCGGCATAGGGTGCCAGATGATCCAATGTCACGGTCAAATCCGCTTGCTCTGCCTGTGGCGTCAGATCGATTGTGCCATCGACATGCGACAGCAAAGCACCAATGTCTGCCTGCATAGTCAAGGCCGCCGCCGTACGCGGGCCGTGCAGCCTGGCATCGATACTGATCGGCCCTTTGAACGATGGTGTGTCGGGCAAATGTGCCAGATGCGCAATCAGCCCGCGCGCGGGTTCGTTGATCAGCGCATGCGCGTCGATCGTCGGGCCATCGAGTGCTGCGCTGATATCATAGGTTCCCGGCGCGCCCTGCGGCTTGAGCATCAGCGCCATATCTGCATGTTCCAAACCTGACAATGCGGCATGCCCGGCCACGCTGAATGCCAGCCGTTCACCGGCCACCGGCGCATCGAATATCAAATGCGCGATAGTCAGGTGTGCGAGAGATAATTTGAAATGCGGCAGACTGAACGGTTTGGATGTTGCGGGCTGCTTTGCCGAGCGCACGGGCAGGCGCGACAGCTCGATATCATCGGCGGTCAATCGCGAAATATCGATATGCCGGCTCAGTAAAGCAGCCGGCGACCAGCGGAGCCCGACATCATGCAGGTTCAGCCATGCACCTTGGGAATCGAGAATGGCGATGTCACGCAATTTGATGTCATCGGGAAAATGCCCGGCCAGCCCTGCCAATTTCACTGAGCCACCGGCATATTTGTTGATCTGGTCCACGGCAAATGACCGGCCGGCATTGGTATTCAGCCCGACCAGCACAAGCAGGATCACCGCGAGCGGCAGGCCGATCAGCAAGCCGACGATGATCAGAGCGATTTTTCGAAAGCGGCGCATCAGAAAGCCTGGCCCAGCCCGATATACACCGCCAGCGCCGCCCCGCCGGGCGGCCGGTTCACCGGCACCGCCACATCAAGCCGGATCGGCCCGATGCCGGTATAATAGCGCAGCCCAAGTCCCGCGCCCTCGCGCAATTTGCCCGAGAAGGGTGTGTTGGTCGCCGCCACCTGGCCGGCATCCAGAAATGGCACAATCCCGAAACTCTTGCCAATTCGCTGACGAAATTCAATGCTCCCTGCATCGATCGAGGTGCCGCCTTGCGGGATCGAATCAGGAAAAAGCGGGCCGACCGTCTGATAGGTAAAGCCGCGCACGGTGCCCGTGCCGCCGGCATAAAACCGTTGATCCGGCGGCACCTGAAATTGCGTCGCCCCCTCGATCGATCCGATCAATCCGCGCAGCGCCAGGACGCCACGGCCGGGCTGCTCCAAATTCACATAGGTCGATCCGCTCGCCTGGATGATGGTAAAAATACCCGACCCACCGCTGGCCGGTAATGATGGTGTGATATTGATATTCGCCTTGAATCCGCGTGTCGGATTGAAGGTCGAATTGGTATTATCAAAGGCGAAACCCAGGGGAAGTTGCACCAGGGCGTAATTCCGCGTGATACCTTCCTGGTCTACTTGCTCGCCGACAAATCCCACACCATAGCTCGCCAGAATATGTTTGCCGAGCGGCCGCGACAGGCCGGCATTCAACAGCACGGCCGAACGGCTATAAGCGGTCAGAAATTCCCGCACTGCTTCAGCACTGAGCGACAAGGTTTGTTGCCGCACCCAGAAATCAGGCTTCTGGAATAGGGCTTTGAGATCATATCCCGGCGATGTCGTGCCGGTGCCGCCCAAACCCGTGGCGGCCGCCGTAATGGTCAGTTGCTCGGCGCGACCGAACAGATTGCGATCGAGCCAGCTTGTATCGAGGGTAATACCCTGATCGGTCGAATAAGCGGCCCCCAATGTGACCGCGTGCAATTTCTGTTCGGTCACCTGAAACGTAATGGGCACCTGCCCCGGGGGGGCGGCATGGCTGGCCGGAATGGCGGTGACGGATGAAAAAACGCCAAGGCTGAGCAGCGAATCCCGTGCTGTACTCAGTTCTGTGTTGCTGTAGGGCTCGCCGGTGCACAGCAAAATATGCCGACGCAAAAACGCCGGATCGGTGCGCTGCAATCCGGCAAAATGGATCGCCCCCACATCCACCCGCGCGCCCGGCGTGACATCGTAGGTAACGTCCAGCAAATGCGTCTTGGGGTCGGCGTAGGCAATCGGTGCTGCAACATGCGCAAAGGCGTAACCCTCATTTTGCAGGGCGTTTTGCAACGCATCGCGGGCCGCTAAAACCGGTGCCGCCCGCGCTATATCTCCAGGCTTAATGCCGAGTTTTGCCACACTGCCCGCAGGCGCGCCGGGCACACTGAGCGCACCCAGATGATAAACCATTCCCGGGTGCGGCGTGATCACGATCATCCTGGTCGCATCACGCGGCGCCGCACGCAGGGTTTGCAGTAATGTCGGGCTATCGAGCGCCTGCCCATCGATGGTGATATCCACCTGCCCGGAATCATAGCCCAGACTTTCCAAAACCGTCGAGAATTGCTTGGCATCCGCGTTGGCCCGGCCGATGAGCGCAAAATTGCCCGCGGGTAATTTTGTCTGCAACGAGACTAACGATGATGTTTGTTTGAGCAGCGTATCAAGCGCCGGATCGCCGCTCGGCTTGAACGCCACCTGATACGAAGGTGTCTTTGCTGCAAGCGCCATACCCGCCAGCAGCATGCTGGCCGCGATGATGTAAACGCCTCTCGCCCTCATCGACGGCAAATGGCTTCTTGGTCGCATCAGGCCAACCAGGGAACCATCACGATCCCGTGACCCGCACGGTTTTAGCAGGCTTCGGCGCGTCAAATCCAAGCCGCACAAAGCTTTCCTGCATATGTTTCGGCAAGGGCGCTTCGGCAATCAATCGCCCGCCCGATGGATGCGGCAGCACCAGCCGCCGTGCGTGCAAATGCAAAATCGGCGCGAAATCCTCCAGCATCACCGAGCCGCCGCCATACATCGCATCGCCCAAGATCGGCGTGCCCATCGCCGCCGTATGGGCGCGCAATTGATGGGTGCGGCCGGTCAAAGGCGAGAGTGCCAGCCAGGAGAATTTTGATCCGGCATAATCCAGCGTCTGATAATCGGTCAAAGCCCGGTCGGCGTCCTCGTCATCGCGCGCGGCGGGAATGGTGCGGGTGGCGCCATGATCGGCGAGCTTCAGCAATGGCTGATCAATGCGCCCTTCCAGCGGCATCGGCCGGCCCAACACAATCGCCCAGTAGGTTTTCTCGATATCACGGCCGCGAAACAAAGCGGCCAGTTTCGCCGCGGCTTTGGCATGCCGGGCAATCAGAATCACGCCGGATGTTTCGCGGTCCAGCCGGTGCACCAGGCGGGGTCTTTGCGTCTGCTCAAAGCGCAGCGCATCGAGCATGCCATCCAGATGCACACTGATCCCCTTGCCGCCTTGCGTGGCGAGGCCCGATGGCTTGTCGAACACAATCACATCGTCATCGCGATACAAAATCCGCCGCTCGAGATCTTTGCGCTGATGCTCGTCCACCGAGACGATTTGCCGCTCTTTCGGTTTGGGCGGTTGCAAGGGCGGTATCCGCACCGCCTGGCCCGCGACCACCCGGGCCGAGGGCTCGGTTCGTTTGCCATCAAGCCTGATCTGGCCGGTGCGGCAGAGTTTCTGAATAATGCCCTGGGTCAGCCCCGGCTGGTGGCGCCGCAAATAGCGGTCGAGCCGCAGGCCGGTTTCGTCCTCGAGAACAGTCTGGGTTTCTAAATTCATCGGCCCTGGTCGCGCAATTTGGCCCAGGCGGCAAGCCGGCGGTTGATTTCCGCCTCAAAACCGCGCCCGGCAGGGCGGTATAAATCGGCCCGCGCCATGCCGTCGGGGAAGTAATTCTGGCCGGAAAACGCCTCCGCCACCGCATGGTCATATTGGTAATCAGCCCCGTAACCGAGCTGCTTCATCAATTTGGTCGGCGCGTTGAGAATATGTGCGGGCGGCATCAGGCTGCCCGTCTCGCGCGCCGATTGCCTCGCCGCGTTATAGGCCCGGTAAGCCGCGTTGGATTTCGGCGCGGTGCCCAAATAAATCACCGCCTGGGCCAGGCAAAGCTCCCCCTCCGGCGAGCCCAGCCGCTCATAAGCCTCCCAGGCCGCAATCGTCTGCGGCAAGGCCGCCGGGTCCGCGAGCCCGACATCCTCGGCCGCAAAGCGCACCAGCCTGCGGGCAATGAAGCGCGGGTCCTCGCCGCCTTCCAGCATGCGCGCGAACCAGTAAAGGGCGGCATCGGGGTCCGACCCGCGCAGCGATTTATGCAAAGCCGAGATGAGATTATAATGCTCCTCGCGGTCCTTGTCGTACAATGCCGCGCGCCGCGCCAGAATGGTCGCCAGCTCGTCCGGCCCGAGCAAGTCCGAGTCCAAGCCAGATCCATCGAGCGCGAAAAGCTGCTCGGCCATGTTCAGCAAGGCCCGGCCGTCGCCGTCGGCCATGGCGCGCAAAGTGGCTCGCGCCGGCGCGGTCAAGGGCAATGCCCGGCCCATATCAGTCTCGGCATGGCCGATCAGGGCGTTCATCGCCGCCTCGTCCAGCCGGCGCAGCACCAACACCTGGCAGCGTGACAGCAGCGCCCCGTTCAACGCGAAAGACGGGTTTTCGGTGGTCGCGCCAACCAGAATGATGGTGCCATCCTCGACCACCGGCAAAAACCCATCCTGCTGGGCGCGGTTGAAGCGGTGGATCTCATCGACGAATAATAGCGTGCCGGTGCCGCTGCGCCGCCGCCTTGTCGCCTCCTCGAAGACACGCTTGAGGTCCGCCACACCGGAAAATACCGCCGTGATCTGGACAAAAATCAGTCCCGCCGCCTCGGCCAGCAGCCGTGCGATGGTGGTTTTACCAACGCCGGGCGGCCCCCACAGAATCAGGCTCGCCAGGCTGCCACGCGCCAGCATGCGGGTAATTGTGCCATCCGGTCCGACCAGCTGCTCCTGCCCCGCAACCTCGCCGAGCGTGCGCGGCCGCAGCCGTTCGGCCAGCGGCCTGGTGCCGGGCCGGCCTTCAGCTTGCTGGGCGGCAGGCTCTGCGGCACCGAACAAATCGGCATTTTCAGGAATGGGTTTCTGCGCCATGCCGTTTCATGCTCCATCGGCCGCCCGGCGCAAGCGTTCCTCGGTCTGGGTGCCGGCATTGGCGGCATGGCGATAGGCCGCATGGGCGCTGCCCTCTGGGTCGCCGGCCAATATGCACGCCATGATCTGCCGGTGTTCCCGCCACGCTAGTTCACGGGTTTCGTGGGCTTGCAGTACCAGCACCATGGCGCGCTGCAAATGCGGCCAAAGCGGCTGTAATGTCTCGGCGATCGAGCGGTTACCCGAGACCAGATAAATCGCATGATGAAAATCGATATCCGCCTGCACCCGCACCGACATCGGCGTCTCGGCGCTGAGTTTCATGCCGGATTCGAACGCCTTGTCGATCAGCGCGATATCGGCGGCACTCAATCTGCCTTCCGCACAGCGCGCGGCGGTCAGCCGGGCAGCCACGGCATCGAGTGCCGCCCGCACTTGATATAAATCGCGCACCCGATCGGGGTCCACCGGCGCCACCTCCAACCCGCGGCGCCCGGAATCCTGCAGCAAGCCCTGATATTTCAGCAATTGCAGCGCGTGACTGACCGGCGCGCGCGACACCCCGAGCGTCTGGGCAATCTCGGCCTGGCGGATCCGCTGGCCGGGCAGCAGTGAGCAATCAATAATCGCCGCCATCAAGCGCCGATAAACAACATCGACCAAAATCGGCGTGCTGGCCGCAGGATCGGCTGCGATCATCTCTCTGGCCCCGCTATCGTCCGGCATTATTGCCCCAACCATTTTGTTGCCGCGCATGGGTTTCAAATGTAACCGATAAGCCGGAAGGACAAAAGGGCGGCGATACACCATGAAAGATGACCGTCTGCTGGAAATGCGGGTGTTCCGCGCCATCGTCGAAAATGGCGGCTTCACCGCCGGCGCACACGCGCTCGGTGTCTCTCAGCCTTTCGCCAGCCGCAGCCTCGCGCGCCTCGAAGAGCGTATCGGCGTCAAATTGGTCCATCGTTCCACCCGTGGCCTGCGCCTGACCGAGGAAGGCGAGCGCTATCTCGCCGCCGGGGCCAGCATCATGGCGGCACTCGATGAAGCCGAAGGCGCGCTCTCGGCCTCAAAGGCCGAAGCCGTCGGCGATTTGCGGATCAGCGCGCCGATCGCCTTCGGCATCGATCAGATCGTGCCGCGCCTGCCGGAATTCATGCGCCTGCACCCGCAGATCAAAATCCACATCTCGCTGACCGACAGCCTCGTCAGCCTGATCGACGATCATATCGATCTCGCCATTCG
>NCAP01000062.1 GCA_002255495.1 Rhodospirillales bacterium 20-60-12
AATCGCCGGGATCAGGCCAAGATTGGGAATCGAGGTCGCCAATGTCACGTCTTCGGGCAATTGATGTTCGGCGAGCAGCGCATAGCTTCCGCCGCCCCGCTGATCGCTGGTGATCCCAAGGCTGGTGCTGGCATTGCCCTGGGGATCGAGATCGATCAGCAAAACCTGCTCGCCGCTCACCGCCAGAGCCGTTGCCAGATTGATCGCCGTGGTGGTTTTGCCGACCCCGCCTTTTTGATTGGCCACCGCGATGACACGTGGGCCAGACCCCGAAGCGGGTTCGCGCCGGTCCGCCATCTCATCAAGCTTTTGGGACATGACGGACCTCGCTGAGACGCAAAATAAGGGATCCTGGATCGGACATGCTGGGGAAGCGCTCGATTTTCATCTGCCAGTGCTTTGCCGCCAGCGTCAATTCCTCTTCGGCGCCGCGGCCTTTGGGAAACAGAAAAACCCCGCCCGGCGCGAGCAAGGGCGTCGCCCACTCAAGGAGCCTTGGCAAGGCGGCAAGGGCCCGCGCCGTGACCAGGGGGGCGGGTTCGAGTTTGGCCGCCTCGATTCTGACCGGCAGAATTTTCGCGTTGATCTGCAAACTGCTGACCGCCTCGAACAAAAAAGCGGCCTTGCGCTGATCAGATTCGATCAGCGTGAAATGCACCCCCGTCGCAATCGCGAGCACCAGGCCCGGAAACCCCGCACCCGACCCGATATCAATCGCACGCTCGGTATCGGCCGGGATCAGCTTCACCAACGCCAGCGAATCTTCGATATGCCGGCTCCAGATCAAGGATTGATCCCGCGCACTCACCAAATTGAGCTTGGCCGACCATTTCAAGACCAGGGCCTCGTATGCCCGCAATTTGTCCAATGTTTCACGTGAAACATCATGCGCTGATGAGAATAGCGGATGTTTCACGTGAAACGTCACGCCGCCGCGCGATCAGCCTTGCGCAAAGCACCGAACAGCGCGCCCAAGGCCGCCGGCGTCATGCCTTCAATCCGGCTTGCGGCACCGAGCGAGCGGGGGCGGCTGCGCTCTAATTTTTCAAGCAATTCGGCTGAAAGCCCGCCAACCGTCCGATAATCAAACCGCTCACCGATCCGCACGGCCTCATCCTTGCCGCGGGCGTTGATTTCGCTCTCCTGGCGCTTCATGTAGCCGGCATAATGCGCATTGGCCCGCACCACATCCAAAGCCCGCGCCGATGCATTCGCCAGATCGTCGAAGGCCGCGCGCAATTGCTCGTTGCTGACCTCGCGGGCTTCGAACAGATGCCGCATGGTCATGCCTGGCCGATGCGCCAGTCCGCCCAGCCGCTCCACTATGCCCGGCTCAACCCGCGTTTCAGTCAACGCTGTCAGCGCCTCGATGTCGCGCTCATGGGCGCTTTGCGCGCCCAGCCGCGCCTCACCCACGCAGCCCCATTCTTCACCCAACCGGGTCAGGCGCAAATCAGCATTATCCGCCCGCAGCGATAAGCGGTATTCGGCGCGCGAGGTAAACATCCGATAGGGTTCGCTCACTCCGTGCGACACCAGATCATCGATGAGCACGCCGATATAAGCGACTGACCGGCTCAGCATCACATGGCCCTGCCCGCCCGCTTTGCGCGCCGCATTCACCCCGGCCATCAGCCCTTGCGCCGCCGCCTCCTCATAGCCGGTGGTGCCATTAATCTGCCCGGCCAAAAACAAACCGGGCGCGGATCGAACCTCAAGCCCATGGGTCAAAGCGCGCGGGTCGATGAAATCATACTCCACCGCGTAGCCGGGCCGGATAATCCGAGCATGCTCCAACCCTGCTATGGAATGGACGAAATCGGCCTGAACCTCCTCGGGCAGGCTCGTCGATATACCGTTCGGGTAAACCGTGTCGTCATCCAGCCCTTCGGGTTCGAGAAAAATCTGATGCGCGTCACGCCCGGCAAAGCGCACCACTTTATCCTCGATCGAGGGGCAATAGCGCGGGCCGGTCCCCTCGATCCGCCCGCCATAAACCGCCGAGCGATGCAAATTCTCCCGAATAATCGCGTGCGTGCGCTCATTGGTGTGGGTAATCCGGCAGGAAATTTGCGGATTATCGATCTGCGCGGTCATGGTGCTGAACGGCTCGGGCGGTAGATCACCGACATCTTGCGCAAGGCCCGCCCAGTCGATGGATTTCTGATCGAGCCGCGGCGGCGTCCCGGTCTTCAACCGCCCGAGCGGCAACCCCATGCGCTTGAACGAAGCGGCCAGGCCCATGCTCGGCGCATCGCCAATGCGCCCGCCGGCTTGCGTGCGCTCGCCAAAATGCAGCACGCCGCGCAGAAACGTCCCCGCCGTCACCACGGCCGCCCCGCAGGCAATGCGCATGCCCGCACCCGTCAGCACGGCCATAATCCGGCCCGTGTCATCGCGCTCCAAATCCGCCGCCTCGCCTTCGGCAATGGTGAGATTCGCCTGCGAGGCCAGTAAACCCTGAATCGCCTGGCGATAAAGCGCCCGGTCGGCCTGCGCGCGCGGGCCACGCACCGCCGGCCCCTTGGTCCGGTTCAAAATCTTGAAATGGATCCCCGCCGCATCCGCCGCCCGGCCCATCAAGCCGTCCAGCGCGTCGATCTCACGCACCAGATGCCCCTTGCCGATCCCGCCAATCGCCGGATTGCACGACATTTCGCCAAGCCGATCAGCCCGATGGGTCAGCAACAAGGTGCGGGCACCCATGCGTGCCGAAGCCGCGGCCGCTTCGCAGCCCGCATGCCCACCGCCAATCACCACCACATCATAACGCGCCGTCAGTTCAGATAACATTGGTCAAAACTTCATTTACCTATGCAGAAACTCGAAAAAATCTCACCCAGAACCTCTTCCACGCCAATCGATCCTACCATGCGCGCTAACGCATTGGCCGCCATGCGCAAATCCTCGGCGCGCAATTCCGCCGCCTGCGCCCCTCGCGCCTGCTCCAGCGCGGTCGCAACGTCGCGCAAGCACGCGAGCTGCCGGGGTCGCGCCGCGGTCGCACTGCCCGCATGATCGGTCAGTTCGGCGGCAATCTCGCCAAGCCGCTCACGCAATAAATCCATCCCCTCATTGGTCAAGGCGCTGACCGCCAAATCAGCGCCCTGCACCCCTCCAAGGTCAGATTTCGTGGCAAGTTTCAAGATTTTTCCGCCGGTCTCGCTTGCGGGCCAGGCGCAATCCGGGGCGGCCGCGACATAAATCACAAGGTCCGCTTCCCGGCCGCGTTGGCGCGCGCGCGCAATGCCTTCCGCCTCGATCGGCTCGTCCGTCTCGCGCAGCCCCGCCGTGTCGCTCAAGCGCACCGGCACACCAGCCAGAATAATCCGGCATTCCACAATATCGCGCGTGGTGCCGGGCATGGCCGACACGATCGCGATATCGCTGCCCGCCAGCGCATTCACCAAGGTCGATTTGCCGGCATTCGGCGCACCGAGCACCGCGAACGACAAACCCTCCCGCACCAACTCCGCCTTTGCCCCATCGGCGATGGCGCGGTCCATTTCAGCGCGTAGCCGATCGATCCCATAGCCGATTTCATCACCAGCCGATTCCGGCACATCCTCGTCGGAGAAATCGATCAAAGCCTCCTGGATTGCCATCAACCGGCGCAATTCGAGCCGCCATTCCGCACAGCGCGCGCTCAGCGCCCCGGCGACATGATCCAAAGCCTGCCGCCGCTGCGCCTCGCTTTCCGCATCGATCAAATCGGCAATGCCCTCGGCTTGCAGCAAATCCAATTTGCCGTTGAAAAACGCCCGGCGCGAGAACTCTCCAGGCTCGGCGGGCCGTGCGCCATAGGCGACCAAAGCCAGGCTCGCCGCGTTCAGCACGGCCCGGCCGCCATGCAGATGCAATTCAGCGCAATCCTCGCCCGTAAAACTGGCCGGTGCCGGAAACCACAGCACCATGCCCCGATCCAGTAAGGCACCGGTTTGCGTGCGCAGATTAACCAATGCCGCGTGCCGGGGCGCCGGCAAACGACCCGCCATGCTGCGCAGAATCCGCCCGCAGTCTGGCCCGCTCAGACGCATCACCGTCACCGCCGCACGCCCCACCCCGGTGAGCGGTGCGAAAATCGTCTCAGCGATCATGTCCGGGCAACATCTTTTCAGCCACCCTCCCGCCTTGCTGAATATGCTGCTCGATCACCGCATCCACGGAAGCGAAATCATCCAGCCGGTACCACACGCCTTCGGGATAAATCACCGCACATGGCCCCAGCTCGCAGCGATCAAGGCAGCCCGCGGCATTGATCCGGATGTTTTTCAAACCCAATTCCTTGACGCGGACTTTCATGTAATCGCGAATTTTCTCCGAGCCCTTGCTGGCACAGCAGCCGCGCTCATGGCCATCGGGGCGGCGATTACCGCACACGAAAACATGCGTCTCGAAATAGGCTGCCGGGTCACCCGTCCGTATTTTACCCATCATGCAGTTCCCTGATCATTCGATCGGTTCCATAATCCAGGCTTGTTCAGCCGGAAAGCGCATCATGCCCATAGCAGGCAATCAGCTCAGCCAAGCCACTTCGCCCTATTTGTTGCAACATGCGGACAACCCGGTCCATTGGCGGTCCTGGGGTCCCGCCGCCTTGGCCGAAGCCCGCGCGCTGAACCGGCCGATTTTTCTCTCCATCGGCTATGCCGCCTGCCATTGGTGCCATGTCATGGCCCATGAATCGTTCGAAGATCTCGACACTTCGATTTTGATGAATGCCCGCTTCGTCAATATCAAACTCGATCGCGAGGAACGCCCGGATATCGATCATATCTATATGGCCGCCTTGCATGCGCTGGGCGAACAAGGCGGCTGGCCGCTGAGCATGTTCCTCACCCCCGAGGGGGCGCCCTTCTGGGGCGGGACATATTTCCCCCCCGAGCCGCGCTGGGGCCGGCCCTCCTTCCGCCAGGTTCTGCTCGCCATCGCCGAAGCCTGGGAGAGCGATCAGCCGCGCATCGCCTCGACCAGCGCCTCGCTCTCCCGCCGCTTGGCGGCGCAAGCCGCAACCAGCCCCGGTGCGGCCCTCACACCGGCTGATCTGGATGTCGTGACCGCGCATTTCCTGCGCCAGATCGACCGGGTCAATGGCGGCATCGGCCACGCGCCGAAATTTCCCAATATCCCGATTTTCCGCTTTCTCTGGCAGGAGGCCTGCAACACCGGCAATCAGGTCGCTGCGGAAACAGTCCTCGATCTGCTCGAAAAAATGAGCCAGGGCGGCATTTATGATCATCTGGGCGGCGGCTATTCCCGCTATTCGACGGACGCCGAATGGCTCGCCCCGCATTTCGAGAAAATGCTCTATGACAACGCCCTGATTCTCAATTTGCTGGCGCTTGCTTACGCCGCCATTCCAGTGCCGCTCTTCGCCCAACGCGCGATCGAAACGGTGGGCTGGCTGCTGCGCGACATGGCGGCGATGGATGATGCGGATGAAGCAGGTCATTTCGCACTCGCCGCTGCCGAAGATGCCGATAGTGAAGGTGTCGAGGGCAAATTCTATGTCTGGAGCGATGCTGAAATCACCCAGATCCTCGGCGAGGATGCGCCCTTTTTCGCCGCCCATTACGATGTCACGCCGGCCGGAAATTGGGAGGGGCATAATATCCTGCGCCGCGTTCTGCCCCATGCCGATGCGCCGGGCGAAGCCAAACTCGCCGCCTGCCGCGCGATTTTATTCGCCCATCGGGCCAACCGCATCCGCCCCGGGCGCGATGACAAAATTCTCACCGACTGGAACGCCCTGGCCATCGCCGCCCTCGCCCGCGCCAGTGCCGTCTTTGCCCGGCCCGACTGGCTGGCCACCGCCCGCGATATATTCGCGTATCTCACGAAGGTTTTAACCGCCCCCGATGGCCGCATCAATCATGCCTATCGCCATGGCCAGATTTCAGCGCCTTGCATGCTTGATGATCAGGCGGCCATGATCCGCGCGGCCCTCGCCTTGTTCGAAGCAACTGGGGATGCCGATTATCTGACACGAGCCACCCACATGGTCGCGGTCACCCAAACCTTGTTCGCCGATGAGGCCGGGTCGTTTTTCATCACCGCCGCGGATGCGGCCGATCTGCCCCCCGCCGCGCCCCGGCCGCGTCATCTGCATGACGGCCCGACCCCTTCGGGTGTCGGATTGATGGCGGAGAATTATGCAAGGCTGTTCCACATCACCGGCGAGCCGGCCTGGCGCACAAAACTCGATCGCCTGGTGGCTAATTTTACCGGCGACCGCGCCAATCTCGGCGCCAGCCCGATCATGCTGGCCGCCGCCGCCATGCTCGATGCCGGCAGCGCCATCGTCATCATGGGTGATCCGGCCAGCCCCGATTATGCCGATCTGCATCTGGCCGCCCGCGCGGCACCCGACCCGGCTTGCATCGTGCTCCCCATGGGTCTGCGCTCCGATCTGCCGCCGAGCCATCCGGCTCATGGTAAAACAGCCGGCGCGCAAGCGGCCGCCTTTGTCTGCCGCGCCGGCATCTGCGCCCTGCCCGTGACAAAAGCGGATGAATTGCGCAGAGTGCTGCAACAGCCCAATCTGGGATGAGCGAACCAGGAGAGACCATGCCGCAATTATCGCTGCACAGCCCTGTCGGTGATCTGACATTGTCGGAGGAGGATGGCGCCATCGTGGCACTCGATTGGGGCTGGGGTCGCGATCAAACCATAACCCCCTTGCTCAGCCGCACCGCCGCCGCCTTGCATGATTATTTCGACGCCAAGGCGCCTTTGCCGACCGACCTGCCTTTGAACCCGGATGGCACCGCCTATCGGTTGCGCATCTGGGGCGCCCTGCGCGCCATCCCGCCTGGACAGACCCGTACTTACGCGCAAATTGCCGATCTGGCCGGCGGTTCGCCCCGCTCGGTCGGCGGTGCCAATGCCGCCAACCCGATCCCCATTCTGATCCCGTGCCATCGGGTGGTTGCCGCCGACGGGCTGGGCGGCTATTCCGGTGCGGACGGACTTGCGACCAAACAAATCCTGCTCGACCTCGAACAGCGCCAGCAGCACGGAGCCAGCCAATGACCAAAGCCATTCGTATCCACGCCTATGGCGGGCCAGAGGTGATGAAATGGGAAGATGTCCCAACCCCCGACCCCGGTCCTGGCGAAGCCCTGATCCATCATGAAGCCGTCGGGCTGAATTATATCGACGTTTATTTCCGCACCGGCCTTTATAAATCACCCTCGATGCCGGCGACCCTGGGTATGGAAGGGGCCGGCACCGTCATCGCCGTCGGCGCCGACGTCACCGATATCGCACCGGGCGATCGTGTCGCCTATGCCACCGGCCCGATCGGCGCCTACGCCACCGAGCGCGTCATTGCGGCCGACCGGCTGGTGAAACTGCCCGATGCCATCGATTTTGCCACCGGTGCGGCGATGATGCTGCAAGGCATGACCGCGCAATATCTGCTCCGCCGCACCTATCGGGTGCAGCCCGGGGAGACCATTCTGGTCCATGCCGCCGCCGGCGGTGTCGGGCTCATTTTGTGCCAATGGGCGAAATATCTGGGTGCGACCGTCATCGGCGTCGTGTCCACCGAAGCCAAAGCCGCCATCGCGCAGGCTCATGGTGCTGACCATGTCATTATTGGTCATGATCACCTGGCAGCGGATGTGAGAAAAATCACCGGCGGGGCGATGGTTCCCGTGGTCTACGATTCCGTCGGCAAAGACACGTTCATGCACAGCCTCGATAGTCTTTCGCCGCTCGGCATGATGGTGATTTACGGCAACGCCTCCGGCCCCGTGCCGCCGTTCGATGTCGGCATCCTGGCGGCCAAGGGCAGTCTGTTCTTAACCCGCCCGACCCTTGCCACTTACACTGCCAAACGTGCCGATCTGGTGGCCGTTGCCGGTGATTTGTTCGACGCGGTGATCTCCGGTGCGGTGAAAATTCGCGTCAATCAAACCTTTCCGCTCGCCCACGCCGCCGATGCTCATATTGCATTAGAAGCGCGTCAAACCACGGGCAGCACGGTTCTGGTCCCCTGATCCGCAATGCCCCCGTGGGCTAGGCGTGACACCATCTTAATATAATTGCGCCTTTAAACGCTCGTCAAAATTCATATTTCGAGGGAGTGGATCGCGACAATCAGATCAACATAAGTTTAGCCGGAGTCGCTTGACTCAAGCTACACCTATGAAATTGATCGACAAATTGAACATAGGGCGTGTCGTTGTAAAACGATCACGCTCTGAATGAGAAATGATTACGTGAAACACGTGTCATTTCATTTTTAGGGCATGAATATTGAATCCGATCGATAGGGAGGACATCAACTCGGGCCGGTCTGCCGCATATCCCGGTTCCCCATCGTTCACGCCACCGCGCATCCACTACCTCGCCCCCGCCATCATAGGGCCCCTGACAGGCTGGTCTGCTTGCATAGAACGCAGTGCCCGCCTTGGTTTTTCCCATATTCTGACAGCCCCGATTTGCCTGCCCGGACACCAAGGTGACGCCACGCTCACGCTCGATCATGAGCGTTGCGACCCGCGCATCGCACAAGCCGGCACGCTCGAAACATTGGCGATCATGGCAGGCTTGACCCAACGCCACGGCCTTGGCCTGATGATCGATATTCACATCCATCAGGTTCATCGCGATTGCGCTCTGGTGCAACAATTCTCTCCCCTCATCGACAGGACGCGTTGGGATTTGCCGCCTGATCCGCGGCAAACAATCCAAATCAGCCAGGCCGCTTATTTCGCTCATTATGACGAGACATTGCTAGCCTGGTGGGCCGACCATCTGATCGCCTGGGCGGGGCAAAATGTTGCGGGCTTTCGCTGTGTCGATGCCCATCGCGTGCCGGGGTCGTTCTGGCGCCAGTTGATCGACAGGGTCAAGCAGCTTCACAAAAGCACCCTCTTTATCGCCTCCTTCCATGGTGCAACGGCCAGTGAAGCGCAAAACCTTGCCGGTTGCGGCTTCGACATTGCGGAATCATCCTCCTGGGCCTGGGATTTCCGCGCGGCATGGATCAACGAGGATATGCGCCGCACAAAAGCAATCGGCCTGCCGCTTGCCATGCCGGCCTTGCCCCGCCTCACGCCGCCCAAGTCAAGCCGCCCCGATCTTACGCTGGCCCATCAACGCGCCATGGTCTTCGCGGCCCATTATGCGCCGTCCTGGATGATGCCCATGGGTGATGCGATAAGCGCCACCAGCCCCGCCACCGAGAATGAACTCATCGCCGCCAATGCGGCAAGCCAGCGATTCTCCGAGCTGCCGGCCGGCGATATCATTGCACCATCCGGCACAAATGTCGCAATCTTGCGCCGCGCCAAAGGCGCATCTCCGGGCATGATCGGGCTGATCAACAGCGCGCTCGATCGGGATCAGGACATCGCCGACCGCTGGGTCTGGGCGCGCCGCGACGGCCGCACTTTGATCGGTCAATCCGAACATGAGGCCACGACCGGGATGATCCATCTGACAAAAGGACAAATACGCATCATGGAACCGGGCGAGGCTGATGATGTCAAAATTCCACGGCCTCGCATTTCGGCAAAAATATTCGCCGATGCACCGCGCATCGCAATCGAAATGATCAGCCCGGCCGTCGATCATGGAAAATTCCCAGCAAAGCGCATCGTCGGTGAAACCGTGACGATATCGGCTGATATTCTCTGCGACGGCCATGATCAACTGGCGGCTGATCTATTATGGCGTGCGGCCGATCAGGCGGACTGGCAGATTGTGCCGATGGCGCTCGTCAATAATGATCGCTGGCAAGCCCAGTTCCCGCTGCGCAGAATCGGCCGCTATGTCTTTACCATCGAAGCCTGGAAAGATCGCTTTGCCAGTTTTACCGATGAACTGGCCAAGAAACATGCCGCCGGATTGTCGCTCACCTTGGAGCTGCAGGAAGGTGTTGCTCTCCTCAAAGATGCCGCTCAGACCAGCCAACATCGCGATTTGACCGCCTTATACGAGGCGATCCAAACGCAAGATGCAAAGCTGCAGACACAAACTCTGCTCGCCCCATCGACCAGCGCCCTCATGCGGGCTCATGATATCCGGCCCTTTCTGATCCGCCATGACAAAGCCATTCCCATCGATGCTGAGCGCAGTGCCGCAGCCTATTCAGCCTGGTATGAATTATTCCCTCGCTCGCAAAGCGGTGATGCAACACGCCACGGGCGCTTCGCCGATGTGATCACCCGCCTCCCCGCGATCCAGGATATGGGGTTCGACGTGCTGTATTTCCCGCCGATCCACCCGATCGGGCGCTCGCATCGCAAGGGCAAAAATAACGCCCTCATCGCCGGGCCCGATGATCCGGGCAGCCCTTACGCCATCGGCTCGGCTGAAGGTGGGCATGATGCGATTCATCCCGAGCTTGGCACGCTCGATGAGTTTCGCCAATTGATTGCAGCCGCAGCCGCGCACGGAATCGAAATCGCGCTTGATTTCGCCATCCAATGCTCGCCCGACCATCCTTGGCTTGCCGAACATCCAGGTTGGTTCGCCTGGCGGCCCGATGGCACAATCCGCCATGCCGAAAATCCGCCGAAGAAATACGAAGATATCGTCAATGTCGATTTCTACGGCGCCGACGCCATCCCCTCTCTATGGCTCGCCTTGCGCGATGTGGTTTTATTCTGGGTGCGACAGGGCGTGCATATATTTCGCGTGGATAATCCGCACACCAAGCCGCTGCCATTCTGGCAATGGATGATCAGCGACATCCGCGCCCAGCACCCCCAGGTCATATTCCTGGCCGAAGCCTTCACCAGGCCAAAGATCATGTACCGGCTTGCAAAAGTCGGTTTTTCCCAATCCTATACTTACTTCACATGGCGCCATACGGCGGCCGAGTTTCGAGACTATCTGACCGAACTGACGCAGACCGCCCCGCGCGATTTCTTCCGGCCGCATTTTTTCGTCAATACCCCGGATATCAACCCGGTTTTTCTGCACGGATCGGGCCGGCCAGGCTTTCTCATCCGCGCGGCCCTGGCCGCCACTCTATCAGGCCTGTGGGGCGTCTATAGCGGCTTTGAATTATGCGAAAGCGAAGCGGTATTGGGCAAAGAGGAATATCTCAATTCCGAAAAATACGAAATCCGCGCGTGGGATTGGCAACGCCCGGGCAACATCATCGCGGAGATCACGAGGTTGAATAAAATCCGCGCCGAGAATCCGGCCCTGCAGACGCATCTCAACGTGCAATTCCTGCCTTCATCCAATGATCAGATTTTGCTGTTTCAAAAATCAACGCCGGATGGATCGAATATCATCATGGTCGCAATCAATCTCGATCCGTACAATACCCAGAATACCACAATCCATATCGCGGCCACGCAAGATCATCCGCAGGGCGAACAATTCACGGTCGATGACCTATTGACCGATACGCACTTCACCTGGTCCGGCCGGGCGCAGAATATCACGCTCGATCCGCACCATAATCCTTATGCCATCTGGCGCATGCAAGCGGATTCCACATCATGAAATCACCCAAAAATCTGCACCCCGCTCCGGCCGCGCTTGATCCGCTCTGGTATAAAGACGCGGTCATTTATCAGCTGCATGTCAAATCATTTTTTGATTCGAATGGCGATGGTATAGGTGATTTCCCAGGCCTCATCTCCAAGCTTGATTACATCAGTCATCTCGGTGCCGATGTTATTTGGCTGCTGCCTTTCTACCCTTCGCCCCGCCGCGATGATGGCTATGACATCGCCGATTATCGAGGCGTCAACCCCGATTATGGAACCATGTCCGATGTCAGGCGTTTCATAGCAGAGGCCCATAAACGCGGAATCAAAGTTATCACCGAACTGGTCATCAACAACACCTCCGATCAACATCCCTGGTTCCAACGCGCCCGCGCCGCCAAGCCCGGGTCGGCCGCGCGCAATTACTATGTCTGGTCCGATACCGACCAGAAATATGCCGACACGCGCATCATATTCGTCGATTCCGAAAAATCGAACTGGACCTGGGACCCGGTCGCCGGCGCCTATTTCTGGCATCGTTTCTATTCCCACCAGCCGGATCTGAATTTCGACAACCCGCAAGTCATGCGCGCCGTGCTCGAAATCATGCGCTTCTGGCTCGATCAGGGGGTCGATGGCCTGCGGCTCGATGCCGTACCATATCTCATCGAACGGGAGGGCACGAATAACGAAAACCTGCCTGAAACCCACGATATTCTCAAACGCATCCGTGCTGCCATGGACGAACACGCCCCGGGCCGGATGCTGCTGGCCGAAGCCAATCAATGGCCCGAAGACGCCCAGCAATATTTCGGCGAGGGCGATGAATGCCATATGTCATTTCATTTCCCCCTGATGCCGCGCATGTATATGGCCATCGCGCAGGAAGACCGTTTCCCGATCAGTGATATCATGCGCCAGACGCCGGCCATTCCCGAGAACTGCCAATGGGCGATCTTCCTGCGCAACCATGATGAATTAACCCTTGAGATGGTCACTGACAGTGAGCGTGATTATCTGTGGAACACCTATGCCGCCGATCGCCAGGCGCGGATCAATCTGGGTATCCGCCGCCGGCTCGCACCTCTGCTGGAGCATGATCGCCGGCGCATGGAATTGATGAACGGCCTGCTCTTCTCCATGCCTGGTACACCGGTGATCTATTACGGCGATGAAATAGGCATGGGTGACAATATCCATCTGGGTGACCGCGACGGCGTTCGCACGCCGATGCAATGGTCACCGGATCGCAATGGCGGATTCTCACGCGCCAGTCCGGAGAGTTTGGTTCTCCCACCGATCATGGATGCCATCTATGGCTTCGCTGCCATCAATGTCGAAGCCCAGGACCGCGACCGTCATTCATTGCTCAATTGGACCCGCAAAATGCTCGCGGTGCGCCGTGGGCATCCCGCATTCGGCCGCGGCACGCAGCGCTTTCTCTATCCCGCCAATCGCAAAGTCCTGGCTTTTCTGCGCGAATATGAGGGCGAGACGATTCTCTGCGTCAGCAATCTGGCCAGCACCGCCCAAGCGGTCGAGCTTGATCTGACCGCGCTCGCGGGACGCGCGCCGGTTGATTTGCTCGGCGGCTCCGCCTTCCCGATGGTCGGTCAATTACCCTACCTGCTGACCATGCCGCCTTACGCATTTTACTGGTTCATTCTCGCAACCGAGGCAAATCTGCCGGGCTGGTATGTCCCGGCCCCCGAGCCGATGCGCGAGCTGGCCACCTTGGTTCTGCGCCGCGGCCTCGCCGATTTGCTGGAAGGGGCGGTGCGCCATGTGCTGGAGGCGGAAGCCCTGCCGCCTTATCTCGCCCGGCGCCGCTGGTTCGGCTCGAAGGACGAGCCGATCATCGCCGCCCGCCTCGTGCGGGCCGAGGCTTTGACCGGCGCACAAGCCGATTTGATGTTTGCCGAAGTGGAGCTCGATATCGGCAATGCACAGAGCTCTCATCAGGAAACCTATTTGTTGCCGCTGTGCATCGTCTGGGAAGATGCGGTCACCGCGCCGTTGGCGGCTCAATTGGCTCTGGCCCGCGTCAGAAACGGCCGCAGGGTCGGCTTCCTGACCGATGCCTTCGTCAGTGACGCTCTGCCCCTCGCGCTGATCCGTGCCATGCGCCAGGCTGTCCGACACCCGATTCCCGAAGGCGAGATCAGCTTCATCCCGACCGACAAATTCGCCGATATCGTCATCCAAGATGCCCCCGAAATTCGTCGCATGTCAGCCGAACAATCCAATAGCTCAATGATTGTCGGTGACGCCGTCATGATCAAACTGATCCGTCATGTCAGCCCCGGCACTCACCCCGAGTCGGAAATGGCGCGCTACCTCACCGCCCAGAACTACCTCAACACACCACCGATGTTCGGTGAGGTTGTGCGAACCGATCAACAAGGGCTGCCGCACACATTGATCGTCATGCAGGGCTTCGTGCGCAACCAGGGGGACGCGTGGGGCTGGACGCAGGAATTCATTGCCCGAAATATTGACGAACTGGCATTGAGCGAGTCGAGCGCGCAAGCAGCGGCCGACCGTTTTTCGGCATACGAAACAATTGCCGCCTCTCTGGGCAAGCGCCTGGCTGAATTGCATATCGTGCTGGCCCGTCCGTCAGATAATCCGGCCTTCGCACCCGAGCGCGCCACAAAGCAGGACGCCCAGCATGTCGCAGCCGACACCATTCGTCTGTTGACCGCTTCCATGGCCGCGATTGATCAGGTGGCCACCTGGCCAGATGATACCAGTGCCGGCTACGCTCAGATCATCAAATCTCATGTTCCGGCCTTGATGAACATGATCACCCAGCAATCCGAACAATTGGTCGGATCGCTCAAAACCCGCATCCATGGCGATTTCCATCTGGGTCAGGTTCTCGTCGCCCAAAGCGATGTCTATCTGATCGATTTCGAAGGCGAGCCCGCCCGCTCGCTCGATGAGCGGCGTGCCAAAAGCCATAGGCTGCGCGATGTCGCGGGCATATTGCGCTCTTTCGATTATGCCGTGGCCGCCGGTGCCGTGGGACGTGTCGCAACCACCGCCCGCGCCATCGATCGGCGCCCGGCCTTGCTCGAACAATTCCGCAAACAGGCCGTCGCCGCCTTCATGTCCGCCTATCGTGCGGAATATGCTGATGCACCGACGCCACAGCCGCATGCAGATGAATCACGTTTGCTCAATTTATTCCTGTTGCAGAAAACCGCTTATGAAATTTGCTACGAAGCAGCAAATCGGCCGGCCTGGCTGCCGATTCCGCTGCGTGGTCTCGCGGAGCTTGCTGAAACTCTCACCTCAGGACCCGCATCATGAGCGTCACATCCCCTCTCATCCGCGACCCCGGGTTGGCCCATGGTCACAGTTCCAATCCGTTTGGCACATTGGGTGTTCATGACGGCACACTCACCGTCTGCGCCCCTGGTGCCCGATCCGTGCAGGCCATCACCCGCGCGAACGGGCAAAATTGTGCCAACTTGGTCAACATCAACAGCACGGGCATTTTTAGCGGACCCATCGACACGCCCGAACCCTACCTTTTATTGATCGACTGGGACGGCGTGATTCAAGAAACCGAAGACCCCTACAGCTTCTCGCCATTATTGGGTGAGCTTGATCTGCATTTGCTGGCCGAAGGCCGGCATCATGAACTGGCACGTTGCCTCGGCGCCCAAATCATGCAGATCGACGGGATCGATGGTGTACGCTTCGCCCTCTGGGCCCCCAATGCGCAGCGTGTCTCGGTGGTCGGCGATTTCAACGGCTGGGATGGCAGGCGGCACATGATGCGCAAGCGTCATGAGGCGGGTGTGTGGGAAATATTCATCCCCCGCCTGCAATCAGGCACAATTTATAAATATGAATTGCTCGGGCCGGATTGGCAGGAATTGCCGCTCAAAGCCGATCCCGTGGCACTGATGGCCGAAGCCCCCCCGGCGACAGCGTCGGTGGTGGCTCCGACACAGAAATTCCCCTGGACCGATGCCGCCTGGATCACCGCCCGGCGCGCGCGCGATGCCGCGGCAGCGCCGCTGTCGATTTATGAAGTTCATGCCGGGTCCTGGATGTTTCACGATGGTGTCAGCCTGAAATGGGATGGGCTGATCGATAAACTCATCCCCTACGTGGTCGGCATGGGCTTCACCCATATCGAGTTTTTGCCGGTGATGATCCATCCTTTCGGCGGCTCATGGGGCTATCAACCGCTCGGCCAGTTCGGCGTCGCCGCCCAATTCGGCACGCCGGATGATTTCGCCCGCCTCGTCGATGCCTGCCACGCCGCGGGTCTGGGTGTCATCCTCGATTGGGTGCCGGCCCATTTCCCCACCGACATCCATGGCCTCGCGCAATTCGATGGCACGTCGCTCTACGAACATGCCGACCCGAAGGAGGGATTTCACCGCGATTGGAACACCCTGATTTATAATCTCGGCCGCAATGAGGTGCGCGGTTTTCTCATCGCCAGCGCCCTGCATTGGCTTGAACATTATCACATCGATGGTCTGCGCGTCGATGCGGTCGCCTCCATGCTCTATCGCGATTATAGCCGCGAGCCTGGTGAATGGGTGCCCAATATTCACGGCGGCCGAGAAAATCTCGAAGCCGTGGCCTTCCTGCGCGAGCTTAATCAGGTGGCTGCAGCACGCTGCCCCGGCACATTGCTCATAGCCGAAGAATCCACCGCCTGGCCGGGTGTCTCCGCACCGGTCGATCAAGGTGGTCTGGGCTTCAATTTCAAATGGAACATGGGCTGGATGCACGATACGCTGCGCTATATCGAAACCGACCCGATCCATCGTGCCTATCATCACGATGAGATGACATTCGGCCTGATCTACGCATTTTCCGAGCGCTTCGTCCTGCCGCTCTCGCATGATGAAGTCGTGCACGGCAAAGGCGCGTTGCTGCAAAAAATGCCCGGTGACGATTGGCAGCGTTTTGCCAATCTTCGTGCCTATTTCGGCTTCATGTGGACCCATCCGGGCAAGAAATTGCTCTTCATGGGCGGCGAGTTCGCCCAGACGCGGGAATGGAATCACGATCGCGGGCTCGATTGGAATCTGCTCGATCAACCGCGCCATCGCGGCATGCAGATTCTGCTCCGCGACCTCAACCGGCTTTATGCCGGCGTGCCCGCCTTACACGAGCGGGATTGCGAATCGAGCGGCTTCAGCTGGATCATTGGTGATGATCGCGGGCAGAGCGTGTTGGCCTATCTGCGCCTCGCGCATGATGGCACGCCCGTTCTGGTCGTGTGCAATTTCACGCCGATACCGCGCAGCGATTACCGCATCGGTGTGCCCCAGGCCGGGGCGTGGGCAGAGATTTTCAATTCCGATGCCGATCTATATGGCGGCAGCAATATCGGCAATCAGGGTGCGGTGAGCGCCGATGGCCAATCGGTGCACGGTCAACCGGCCTCTCTCATGCTCACTTTGCCGCCGCTCGCCACCATCATCCTTCGCCCGGCAGGAGCCTGAACATGGCCGCAACCCCCGACCGGCTCGATATCGGCCAGCCTTATCCCTTGGGCGCGACATGGGATGGCATGGGTGTCAATTTCGCAGTGTTCTCGGCCCACGCTGAAAAAATCGAACTTTGCCTGTTCGATCGTTCGGGCCGCCGCGAACTCGCGCGCCTCACTCTCCCTGAATGCACCAATGAAGTCTTTCATGGCTATCTGCCCAACGCCTTGCCGGGCCAGCTTTACGGCTTTCGCGCTCATGGCCCCTATCAGCCCGAGCACGGCCATCGCTTCAATCCGTTCAAATTGCTGCTCGATCCTTATGCCCGGCAAATCGCCGGCGAACTGCGCTGGACCGATGCCCTCTTCGGCTACCGGGTCGGCTCGCCGCGCGCCGATTTATCGTTTGATCGCCGTGACAGCGCAGCCGCCATGCCCAAGGCCGTGGTGCCGGATGGCTCGTTGAAATGGGGCGATGACCGCCCCCCCGCCACAGCCTGGCGCGACAGCATCATCTACGAGGCCCATGTCCGCGGCTTCACCAAATTGCGTGAGGAACTTCCCGCCCATGAGCGCGGCAGTTTCGCCGGTCTGGCCGACCCTTACGTCATCGATCATCTGGTCAAACTCGGCATAACCGCCATCGAGCTGCTGCCGGTTCACGCCTTTGTGCAGGATCGTTTCCTGCTCGAGAAAGGTCTGCGTAATTACTGGGGCTATTCAACTTTGGCCTTTTTCGCACCCGAGCCGCGTTATCTCTCAACCGGCGAGCTGAATGAAATGCGCGTCGCGGTCCGCAGGCTTCACGC
>NCAP01000152.1 GCA_002255495.1 Rhodospirillales bacterium 20-60-12
GCCGCGAATGCGACCTTGCAGCAAATGACCGACGCGCATCCGGCATTGCAAATCGCCCTGCCCGATTTGGTTGCCCACGCCGCCGACAAAATCGTCGCCAACGCCAATCAAGGCCTGGCTGAGACCTATCTGGCGCTGGCCGGTTCGCTCAACGCGCCCGATCAGATTTTATTGCGTCAAACCTTGCTGCGCTTTGCCTTGCAACTCCGCCCTGACCTCACCGCGGCACGCCTGCTGCTGGCGGATATCGATGTCCAGGCCAACCAGAGCGATGCGGCCTTAGACATATTGGCGGCGGTGAAACCGACCGACCCTCTGATCCAACCAGTGCGGATCCGCAAGGCTACTTTGCTCGCCGCGATGGGCAAATCCAGCCAGGCGATCCTCTTGCTCAACGACGTGCTGGCGACCGATCCCGGCGACATTGATGTGCTGGAACTCAAAGGCGATATTTATCGCGGCGCCGGCAATTTCCCTGCCGCCATTGCCGCCTACTCCACCGCCATCGGCAAATTGCCCCAACCTGCCCCGCAAGCAGCCTGGACACTCTATTACGCCCGCGGCATCAGCGAAGATCAGAACGGCGGCTGGGCTCTCGCCCAGCCCGACCTGCAAGCCGCCCGTGCCCTCGACCCCACGCAGCCTTATGTCCTGAATTATTTGGGCTACAGCCTGGCCATCCACGGCGATGACCTGACCCAGGCCAAACAGATGATCGAGCAGGCGGTCGGCGAAGCGCCCGAAGAAGGAGCGATCATCGATAGTCTGGGCTATATCCAGCTGCGCCAGGGCAAAATCAAACAGGCCCTGACCACGCTCACCCGCGCCGTTCAGCTGCAACCCGATGATGTCACGGTCAATATGCATCTGGGCGATGCATTTTATGCCAACGGCCAGAAATTGCAGGCCCGCTATCAATGGCAACGTGCGCTCAATCTCAAGCCCGATGCCAAAGACGAATCCATGCTCGAAGAAAAATTGAAAAAGGTCGCCGACACAGAGTCCCATTCCTAAACCATGAGCAGCGCGACGCTTCAGGCCATTCAGGCAGACCAGGAATATGCAAGCGCCAAAATCAACCTGTTTCTCCATGTCACCGGCAAGCGGGATGATGGCTATCATCTGCTCGATAGTCTCGCCGTTTTTCCACCGATCGGCGATCTCTTGCAGGCCGAGCCCGCCTGCGATCTCAGCCTCACCATCAAAGGCCCGTTTGCCGATGGTCTGTCGGCAGGTCCAGATAATCTGGTGCTGCGCGCTGCATCCTTGCTGGCCGATGCGGCTTGTATCGCACCGACTGCCAGGCTCACACTGACCAAGAATTTACCGGTCGCATCCGGCATTGGCGGTGGCTCGGCGGATGCCGCGGCCGCCTTGCGCCTGCTGTCGCGGTTGTGGAATATAAATCTGGATCTGCTGCCGATCGCGGCAAAACTGGGTGCCGATGTCCCGGTCTGTATCGCCGCGACATCTGCGCGCATGGGCGGGGTCGGCGAGATATTAAAGCCTGCGCCCAGATTGCCCGATTATGGAATTCTGCTGGTCAATCCTGGCATCGCGGTGGCTACCGCCACGGTGTTTCGCGCCCGCCACGCCGCTTTTTCAGCCATGGCCGATCTGCCCGCCGGCTGGCCCGATGCACCCGCCATGGCCGCCGATCTAGCGGTCTTGCAGAATGACCTACAAGCCCCGGCCATCGCTCTGGAACCGGTCATCGCTGATGTCATCGCGGCACTGACCAGCACGCCCGATTGCCTGCTGGCCCGCATGAGCGGTTCGGGCGCCACCTGCTTTGCACTCTACCCCAGCCCGCAGGCCGCAGCGCACGCGGCAACTCTGCTGCCCCGCCCTGGTTGGTGGCTGGCTCCGGCTCCGCAAATGTTCCCACCAACTCAGTGAAAATCCCGACTTTTGCGAATCACCCGCTCGGCGCGCGGATGCCGCGCCGGGGCGCGCTGAGGCGGTAATTCATCGCCAGGGCTGCGCGCGGTATCGAGCGTGCCGATCAAAGCACTCCGGTCGGCGAGCTTTTCAGCGACGATATGGACGACATTTTCCTCACTTTTCTGCACCATGCCGGTAATCTCCAGTAATGACGCGCCGATGATCGCCTGACGGAAAGGCTCGATCAATGAAGGCCAGACAATGATATTGGCAATCCCGGTTTCATCCTCGATCGTGATGAACATCGTGCCCTTCGCGGTGCCGGGCCGTTGGCGCACGGTGACCAATCCGTTGGCGCACGGTGACCAATCCGGCGACGGTGACGCGCGCGCCATCGCGCATGCAGGTTGCAGCGGCGCATGTTATAATGGCGGCGCCGCTCAGTTGCTCGCGCAGCAGGGCCATCGGATGCGCACGCAGCGAAAAACCCGAGACCTGATAATCATGCGTCACCTGCTCACCCAAACTCGCTGCCGGCAATTCGGATTTTGTCGCCTCATTCTCAAGTGCGGCGAATAGCGGCAATTCCGCCGGGTTGTCGCGGTTGGTGACACGCCAGGTCGCTGCCCGCCGATCAAGCCCCAGGCTGCGCATGGCATCGGCTTGCGCCAGCGCCACCAAAGCGGCCTGCGGCAGGCCCGCGCGGCTCAGGCCGGCGTAATCCCGCCAGCCGGTCCCGCGTGCGGCTTGTAATTGTGTGGCCCAGTCCGCCCGAAAGCCATCGATCATGCGCAATCCAAGCCGCAAAGCGCCTTGTTCGATCGTGCAATCCCAGTCGCTCGCATTGACATCGATCGGGCGCACACTCACCCCATGTTCGCGGGCATCGCGAATAATCTGCGCCGGCGCATAAAATCCCATCGGCTGGGCGTTCAACAGCGCGCAGGCAAATACCACCGGATAATGGCATTTCAGCCAGGCCGACACATAGACAAGCTGCGCGAAACTCGCTGCATGGCTCTCGGGGAATCCATAGGTGCCAAAGCCCTCGATCTGCCTGAAGCAGGCTTCGGCAAATCGGCGCTCATAGCCGCGCGCGGTCATGCCATCGACCATCTTCGCATAAAAAGTCTGGATCGTGCCGACATGACGAAACGTCGCCATTGCGCGCCGCAAATCATTGGCCTCGCCGGGGGAGAATTTGGCGGCTTCGATGGCAATGCGCATGGCCTGCTCCTGGAACAACGGCACACCGAGCGTCTTGCCCAAGACGCGTTCGAGTTCATCAGCCGGGCCGAATCGTGGATCGGGCGAGGGGAAATGCACCGCCTCGCGCCCTTGCCGGCGGCGCAAATAAGGGTGCACCATATCGCCCTGGATCGGCCCAGGCCGCACGATCGCCACCTCGATCACCAAATCATAGAATGTCGCTGGCTTCAGGCGCGGCAACATATTCATCTGCGCGCGGCTTTCCACCTGAAAAACGCCAAGCGAATCGCCGCGCGACAGCATCTGATAAGTCGCCTTGTCCTCACGCGGCACATCGGCCAAATCCGCAATGCCCAGCAGCGTAAAAGCCTTACGAATGCAGCTCAACATGCCCAAAGCCAGCACATCGACCTTCATCATGCCCAGCGCGTCGATATCGTCTTTATCCCACTCGATAAAACTCCGCCCCGCCATCGCCGCCGGGCCGATCGGCACGGTCTCGTCCAGCCTATATTTCGTCAGCACAAACCCGCCGACATGTTGCGATAAATGCCGCGGGCAACCAATCAAAAGACGCGCCAGTTCAATCACATGGCGCATCACCGCGCTGTCTGGGTCGAGGCCTGCTTCACGCACCCGATCATCGGACCATAATTCATCCCCCGGATTCCAGCTTTGCGCCGCCAGGGCCGCCCAAGCATCCTCCGCCAATCCGAACACCCGCCCAACATCGCGGATCGCGCTGCGCGGCCGGTAATGGATTACGGTTGCGGCAATGGCGGCTCGCTCACGGCCATAGCGCTGATATAAATACTGAATCACCTCCTCGCGTCGCTCATGTTCAAAATCGACATCGATATCCGGCGGTTCACTGCGCTCGGCTGAGACAAATCGCTCAAACAATAAATCAATTTCGGTGGGATCGACGGCGGTGATACCCAGAGCAAAACATACGGCGGAATTGGCAGCTGAACCGCGCCCCTGGCATAAAATACCGCGCTTGCGTGCAAATTGAACAATATCATGCACTGTCAAAAAATAGCGCGCATAGGAAAGCTGCTTGATCAAAGCCAGCTCCTTATCGATTGTCGCGCGGATTTTCGCAGCAATGCCCGCCTTATAGCGATCCGCCGCACCAAGCCAGGTCAATGCCGCCAGATGCTCATCGGCATCGCGTCCGGCCGGCACCGGCTCATCGGGATATTCATAAGTCAGCTCATCGAGACTGAAATTGACCTGCGCGATAAAGCTGGTCTGTGCTTCAATCGCTTCCGGATGGGAAGCGAATAATCTTGCCATTTCCACGGGCGATTTCAAATGGCGCTCAGCATTGATCTCTAAATTCAACGCTGAATCGATAATTTTTGTCCCGTGCCTTATGCAATTCATCACATCCTGCAAGGGTCGTCGTGAAGCGGCATGATACAGCACCTGATTGACCGCGAGCATTGTCGCCTTGCTGTGCGCGCAACTTACGGCGATCAGCTGCAGGCGCTGTGCATCATCGGGTAAAAATCGCCGTGCCGCCGCGCAATACACGGCCAACCCTGCGCGTTGCACAAGTGCCGCCAAAAATGCCGTGAATGCCTGATCAATATCCTTAGGCGGCAGAACCAGCATCATCTGGTGGGCGCCAAAACCCTGCAGGTCATCGCGGAAAAGGGTGCATTCGCCTTTGACCGCGCGTTGCTTGCCCAACGAGAGCAAGCGGCAAAGCTGTCCCCAGCCGGCGCGATCACGCGGATAACAAATCATCTCCGGCGTATCATCGGCAAAGCTTAGGCGCGCGCCGACGAGAAGACGTAACCCCGCTGCCTTTGCCGCCATATGCGCCCGTACGGTGCCGGCCAGCGTGTTCACATCGGCAATGCCGATCGCATCGTGACCCAAACTGGCCGCCATCGCCACCAATTCGTCAGCCGATGAGGCGCCTTGA
>NCAP01000063.1 GCA_002255495.1 Rhodospirillales bacterium 20-60-12
GACGCCAATTCAGCGCGTTCAGCATCACTCAGAACCAGCTTGCCGCGAACAACACCCATCTTCCACATCCCAAACAGAATGCGGAAAACCTAGCAAATCATGACGAAGCCGGTGATCCGCTATTTGCGAATCCCCGATCCCACGAATTTTGGAATCGGGACACTAGTTGGAGGATGGGATGGCATCGCTCGCGGTCACTGTGAAGGGGCAGGTCACACTTAAGCGCGACTTATTGCAGCACCTTGGCATCGAGCCGGGGGAGCCATTGAATTTGAAAAGCTGCCCGGCGGCGAACTACGCATCCGCGCGGCACGACCAAGCGGCACGATTGACCGGTTTCTTCATGCTCTGGATGGCAAGGTGAAGCTGCAAGAGCCCTTAACAATCGAGGAGATGAACGCCATCGCGGCGGCGGGCTGGGCCGGGAAGCTTGACAGGGAATGAAGATCACCGCCGACACCAATGTGCTGGCGCGCGCAATTCTGCAAGACGACGTTGCGCAATGCCACACCGCACGGGAGACGCTCAGCGCCGCGACACTCATTGCCGTTTCACTGCCATCGCTGTGTGAGCTGGTCTGGATTTTGCGGCAAGGTGCCAAGTTGCCGAAAGAAGATGTCGCGACCGCCATCCGGGCGTTGCTCAGCGTGGGCAATGTTGTCATGAACCGGCCCGCCGTCGAGGCGGGGCTCGCGCTGCTGGAGGCTGGAGGCGACTTCGCCGACGGCATAATGGCGCATGAGGGCAAGTGGCTGGGCGGCGAAATCTTCGTGTCCTTCGATAAGCACGCGGTCATGCTGCTATCGAAGGAGCGACAGGCCACGCGGTTGCTGGCATAGCGGTAAGGCGGTCTTACCCAACATGGCATGTTTCGTCGCGCTGCCAGAGCATCTCTCTTCACTGCCCTGCGCTTGAGTGTGCGGGCACAACAGCCGATAATGAATTCTGTTGACATCAGCATTCTCTGCAGGAGCCATAATTGTCGAAACGTAAGCCTGGCCGGTTGTTTTTTGCCAATCCGGGGCCGACTAACATTCCCGATTCTGTGCTGCGGGCCATGGATCGCCCGACAATCGACTTCACGGCCGATGATTTCAACGAAGCCTATGCTGTGGCTATCGCAGGGCTGAAGCGCGTTTTGCACACCAAGGGTGAGGTGTTTTTCTATACCGCTTCCGGTCATGGCGCGTGGGAAGCCACCTTGCTCAATCTGTTCTCCCCTGGCGATCATATTCTGGTGCCTGAAGGCGGCTATTTTCCGTCCGCTTGGGGGGCGATGGGCGAGCGCTACGGGTTGAAGGTTGAATATCTGCCCTGCGATTGGCGGCGCGGGATCGACATGGCGCAACTCGCAGCACGGCTTGCCGCCGATACAGGCCACAGTATCAAGGCGATCTGCGCGGTTCATAACGAAACCTCCACGGGTGTCGCTTTGCCCTTGCAGGAGATCCGCGCGGCACTCGATGGCTGCGGGCATCCTGCCCTTTATCTGGTCGATACCATCTCATCGCTCGGCTGTTTTGCCTTCAAGATGGATGAATGGGGCATCGATGCCGTGGTCGGCGGCAGCCAGAAGGGGTTGATGCTCCCCACGGGCCTCGCTTTCACGGCGGCCGGCCCGAAAGCGATGCAGGCGCATGAAAAAGCCAAACTGCCGCGGTTTTATTTCGACTGGACCATGATGATGGCCCGGCCGCAGCGCAGCTTTGTCGGCTCGATCCCGACAGCTCCTTTCTACGGCATGATCGAGGCGATCAGGCTGATCGAGCAGGAAGGGCTGGAAGCCTTGTGGGCGCGGCATCATCGGCTCGCCGAAGCAACCCGTCTCGCGGTGCGCATCTGGGCCGCCAATGACGGGCCGCAGCTTTATTGCACCGACCCCGCGCGGGTTTCGGATTCCGTGACGACCATTTTGCTGCCAGATGGGCACGACGCCGATGCGTTCCGTAAAATCGCCCTCGATCGATTCAATGTTTCGCTCGGCGGCGGCTTGGGGAAGCTCACCAACAAGGTGTTTCGCATCGGCCATTTGGGTGATTTGAATGAGCCGATGATTCTTGGCACGCTCGGTGTGGTTGAGATGTCGCTCGGCCTTGCCGGTATTCCGCACGGCAAAGGTGGCGTTGCCGCCGCGATGGCATATCTCGCCGGTTAGCAAATTGTCATTTGACGGCCCTGCCTTCCTGATTGCTCATGGAGCGGCAATCAGGAGCGGAACATGGCGGGGCAAACGACAGTGACATTCGCGCAGAGCCATCATTTGGCGCCGCGGGCTGCGACCATAATGGGGCCGGCACCCGCCGATGAAGTAATTGCGATCAGCCTGTATCTCAAACCACATCCCTTACCCGCGATGCATGGCGATAAGCGCGGCGATGGCGGCTTTCCGGGCCACATCGCAAGCCGAGGGCATTGCCAAAGTGCAGGATTTTGCAGCGGCCCATGGGTTGACGGTGATCGGGACAGATGCCGCGCGCCGGCTGGTTCGTTTGTCGGGCAGTGTCAGCCTGTGCCAAGCAGCATTTCAGATCGATTTGAATCATTATATTGGCACAAATGTAAGGTTTCGGGCCTATGAAGGGGCACTCTCGCTGCCCGATGACTTGGCCCCTTATGTCGAGTCGGTGCTCGGGCTGGATCAGCGGCCGGTGGCGTTTCGCAAAGTTTTGATGCGGCCGCAGAGCCAGGCTTTACCGGGTTATGCGCCCAATCTGGTCGGGCAATTTTACGGCTTTCCCGCAGCTCAGAACGGCGCCCCTGTTTGCATCGCGATTATCGAACTGGGTGGCGGTTATCTCGACAGTGACACGGCCACAGCGTTTGCCGCCATGGGTCTCGCACCCCCGAGCGTCGTCGCTGTGTCGGTTGACGGGGGAGGCAATCAACCGACACCCGATAGCGGGGCCGATGGCGAAGTGGCGCTCGATATTCAGGTCGCGGGCGGTGTCACGCCTGGTGCCAAACTCGCTGTCTATTTCACGCCCAATACCGATGCCGGGTTTGCCGATGCGATATCGGCGGCAAGCCAGGATAGCGGCAATGATCCGAGTGTGATGTCGATCAGTTGGGGCGGCCCGGAAGATGGCTGGTCGGCCCAGGCGCGCGCAACGATGAACAGCGTGCTGCAGGATGCCGCCAGCCTCGATATTTCGGTCTTTGTCGCGGCGGGGGATAATCTGGGCACCGATGGTCTCAATGACGGCAAGGCGCATGTCGATTTTCCTGCCTCCAGTCCTTGGGCGGTGGGTTGCGGCGGCACGGCGATTACCGTCTCCGGGGGATCGATTATCCGCGAGATCGTCTGGAATGACGGCAGTTCGGGCACCGGCGGCGGCATCAGCGACGTGTTTGCCGTCCCCGCATTTCAGGCGGGCGTTCAGCTTCCGCCCAGCGTGAATGGCGGCAAAGCCGGGCGCGGCGTGCCCGATGTGGCGGCCGACGGGTCGCCCGAGACCGGTTATCAGATCGTGGTCAACGGCCAGACGATGGTGGTCGGCGGCACCAGCGCTGTGGCACCGCTATGGGCCGGGCTGTTTGCGCTGATCAACCGTACGGCTGCGAAAAAGCCGGGCTTCCCCCTGCCCTTCCTGTATCAGAACCAAGAGCTGTTTCGCGCCATTACCAGCGGCAGCAACATCGCCACCGGCAGCACGCTCGGCTATCAGGCGGGTCCCGGCTGGAATGCTTGCGCCGGGTTGGGTGCGCCGCGCGGGGCTGAAATTTTCAAGGCACTGACCGCGACGCCGTGATCAACCGCGGCCGATGAGCGGCATTTGCAGTGGCAACATCGTGGCATCGAGCATGTTGATGCCGGCCGGCAATGTCGCCATCAGCAAGGCCGCCCTTGCCACTTGCGCGCCCGGCATCACACCCTCTCGCTCGGTGATATGCTCGGCACCAAGCCAGATGTCGCTCTCGGTATTGCCAGGATGCAGGATCGATACGGCAACCCCATAGGCGCGCCCATCGAGTGCGAGGGCGCGGCTCATGCCTTCGAGCGCGAATTTCGAGGTGGTGTAAGGCACCGAATTGGCGCGCGGGACGCGGGCGGAGACCGACCCGATATTGATGATCCGCCCGCCATTTTGGGCGGTCATCTGGCGCAAGGCGGCTTGCGCGCACAGAAAGGCAGCGGTGACATTCAAATCGATCACGGCACGGAAAGCTGCCGGGCTCAGCTCAGTGGTCGGCGCGCGGGTGCTGATGCCGGCGTTATTGACCAGAATATCCAACCGGCCGGTGATGGCCATGGCGGCGGCAAAGATAAGCTCAATATCGGCATCCTTGGTGATGTCCGCGGATACCGGCTCGATGCGCGTGCCGTGGCGGCGCAGGCGGGTGGCGGCAACACCAAGCCGCTCGGCGCTGCGGGCGGCAATGATGATATGCGCACCGGCTTCTGCGAATGCTTCGGCAATGGCCAGCCCGATGCCCGAGGAAGCACCGGTGATGATAGCAACCTGCCCGGCCAGAGGCAGGTTCGACGAGACTTCATTCATGGTGTGGCCTTAGATTAATGAATTTACGCGTGAAAATAAGCTAAAGTGTTTCCAGGACCTTGCGGGTGATGGCGACCATTTCATCGAGATGATCTTCGCTCGCGATGAAAGGCGGCGAGAAAATCACCGTATCGCCCGCGATGCGCACGACCACGCCGGCCTCGAAGGTCTTTTTCAGCACCTCAAAGCCACGCGCTCCGGGTGCTGTGCCGGGTGCCAGATCGATCGCGCCGAGCAACCCGTAGCCGCGCGTGTCGGTGACGACCGGCAGATCACGGAAGCTGGCAATGCGGGCGAGAAAGCCTGGCGTCAGCGCTTTCGCGCGCGCGAATAAATCCTCATCGCGATAGATTTTTAGCGTCGCCAAGGCCGCCGCGCAGGCGACCGGATGGGCGGAATAGGTGTAGCCGTGGAAAAACTCGATGGCGTCGGGCCCGGCAGCGTCAAGGATGGCTTGCTGAATGTCTTCGCGCACGGCGACCGCCCCCATCGGGATATTGCCGTTGGTGATGGCTTTGGCCATGGTCATGATATCGGGAATGACGCCGAACGCATCCGCCGCGAATGCCGCGCCGGTGCGGCCGAAACCGCAAATCACTTCGTCGAAAATCAGCAATATGCCGTGTTTGTCGCAAATCTGGCGCAGACGCTGGAGGTAATTCTGCGGCGGCACCAGAATGCCGGTGGACCCGGCAATGGGCTCGACAATGCAGGCGGCGATGGTGTCCGCGCCGTGCAGATCAACAAAACGCTGCAGATCATCAGCCAGGTCGGCGCCATGTTCGCCCTGGCCCATGACGAATTTATTCTCTGGAATATGAGTGTGGCGCATATGCGCAACGCCGGGTAGGCCAAGGCCGAACGCCTGACGGTTTTTCACCATGCCGCCGACCGACCAGCCGGCGAAATTCACCCCATGATAGCCACGCTCGCGGCCGATCAGGCGCTGGCGCTGCCCTTGGCCACGCACACGGTGATAATTGATCGCGACTTTCAGCGCGCTCTCGACCGCCTCTGACCCGCCGCCTGCAAAGAAAATGCGGTTCAGCCCTTTGGGCAGCATTTGGGCGAGTTCGGCCGCCAGTCTGAACGAGCCTGGCACGCCGTATTGGAAGGGTGGGGCGTAATCGAGCTCTTCCATTTGTTGATACACGGCATCGCGGATTTCGCGCCGGCCGTGGCCCGCCGGCGTCGTGTAGAGTCCCGAGACCGCATCGATCAGCTTATCGCCCCGGGTGTTCCAATAATGCACTCCCTCGGCGCGCGCGATGATGCGCGGAGCCTCACGAAATTGTCGGTTGCCGGAAAATGGCATCCAATGGTTTTCGAGCGGCTGGTTGGTGATGCGGGCTGACGAACTCATCTGAACCTCGGTGACTGATGAACCTCATTATGCGAGCGTTTGCTCATTCAGTCGACCACCATCTCACCCAGATAGGCATCCTGAATGGCCGGGTTGGCGGCGAGATCGGCCGCGGAGCCAGAGAGCACAACGCGGCCGGTTTGTAATACATAGCCGCGATGGGCGATCGAGAGCGCCATGGCGGCATTCTGTTCGACCATAAATATACTAATGCCTTGGCGGTTGATGTCCTGGATGGTTGCGAAAACCTGCTCGACGAATAACGGCGAGAGGCCCATTGAGGGTTCGTCCATGCAAATCAATTTCGGCCGGCCCATCAAAGCGCGGCCGATGGCGACCATTTGCTGCTCGCCGCCCGATAATGTGCCGGCCAACTGGCCGCGGCGCTCTTTGACGCGGGGAAACAAAGCGTAAACAAGCTCAAGGTCGGCGGCGAATTCGGCTTTACTGCGTCTGGTATAAGCGCCCATTTCAAGATTTTCGAACACGCTCATGCGCGGGAAGAGGCGGCGCGCTTCGAGCACCGGCATGATGCCGCGTTTGACGCGCGCCGCGGTGGCCGATTGATCGATCCGGGTGCCCTCGAAAAGCACCCGCCCCGATCGCGGCTGCACGACACCCATGATGGTTTTCATGGTGGTTGATTTGCCCGAGGCATTGCCGCCGAGCAGGACGACGATTTCACCCTTATTGATGGTGTAATCGACGTCCTTGAGGACATGTAGATCGCCGTAATACGTGTTGACCGCCATGAACTGCAAAAGCGGAATATCAGACATGAGCCGCAGCCCGGCCGAGATAAGCGGTCAGAACGGCCTCGTTGCGGCGGATCTCATCGGCCTTGCCTTCGGCGAGTTTGTCGCCGTGATCGAGCACGATGACATGATCGGCGAGCCGCACCACGACATCGAGTTTATGCTCGACCAGCAAAATAGTGAGGCCCAGAGCGCGCAATTCACCGATCTGCTCAGCCAGCTCGATGGATTCCGCGGGGTTCATGCCGGCGGTCGGTTCATCGAGCATCAGCAGGCGCGGGGCGGAGGCGAGCGCGCGGGCAATCTCCACCCGGCGGCGGTTGGCGTAAGACAGCGAGGAGACCAGTTGATCCGCGCGCGGTGTCAGCCGGTTGCCGAACATCCCAAGCAGCGCCATCGCCCGCACGCGTGCGGCGCGCTCCTCCGCACGGCCGGAGGGCAGGCCGAGCACGGCGCCGAGTGGGCCGGATTTCAGCCTCGCATGTTGCCCGATCATGACATTGTCGATGACCGAAAGCTGAGGGAATAAGCGAATATTCTGGAACGAGCGGGCAATGCCGCGCTTGAGGATCTGATCCGCCCGCAGGCCGATCAATTCCTCTCCGGCAAAGCGGATACTGCCATCGAAGGGTTTGACCAGACCGGTGATGGCGTTGAACAAAGTCGATTTGCCGCTGCCGTTGGGGCCAATAATGGCGACGATCTGACCAGGCTCTACCCGCATCGATATCGATTTGAGGGCATGCAGCCCGCCATAGCGCACGGTCAGGCCCTCGATCATCAAATCCGGCTTGGCACCGCGCGCGTGCCGGGCCGGATGGACCGGCAAATCGATGGCGCCTCTGGTGACGCTTGCATGCATCTGTTCGGTGGTGAGTAATGGCGGTTTGCGCGCCGCCGGGATCAGACCCTGGCGCCGATACAGCATCATACCGACCAGGATGATGCCGAAAATCAACTCCGATGCCGAGGTGATTTGCAATTGCTGGAGAAATCCCGAACCGATCAAAGCGCCAAAGCCCTGCACGGCATTATTCAGCGCCGGCAGGAACAGACTTTGCAGCAGGCTCAGGAAAACCGCGCCGAGAATGGCGCCCCATACACTACCCATGCCGCCCAGCACGATCATCACCAGAACCATGACCGAGACCGGTAGATCGAACATGTCCGGCGTCGCGGTTTGCAGTTTCGCGATATAAAACGTGCCGGTCATGCCGGCGAAACCGGCGCCGATTGCAAAGGCGAGAAGTTTCAGCCGCGTGGTGTGTATGCCCATGGCGCCGGCCGCCACCTCATCCTCGCGGATCGCCATCCAGGCACGCCCGGTCGCGCTATCGCGCAGCCGGACACTGACCAGCAACAACAATCCGACGATCGCCAGACCGACATAATAATACGGAATTGAATTGATACCGAAACTATAGCCAAAGGCGTGCGGCGGTGCAACGCCGTTCAGCCCTTCAGCGCCATTGGTCAAGGACGTCCAGTTGCGCGCGACGATCGGCACAATCTCGCCGAACCCGAGTGTCACGATGGCCAGGTAATCGCCCTTCAGGCGCAAGGTCGGCGCGCCGAAGGCAATGCCGAAACACGCCGCGATCAGCGCCGAGCCCGGCAGCATCAGCCAGAACGGAAAGGTGAAATGCACAACCGCATTGCCCTCGATCGTCAGTTTGCTGACGAAACCGATATCGGCGAGGAATTGCCAATCGGGCGTCCAAGGTGGCTGCAATTGATAGGAGGCGAGAATACCGTAGGCATAAGCACCGATGGCGAAAAATGCGGCATACCCGAGATCGAGCAGGCCGGCGAAGCCGACCACGATATTCAGTCCCAGAGCCAGCGCGCTATAGGCGGTGCAATTGGCGGCGATGTCGATATCGGCCTGATTGGGATCGAGCAGCGGCAGGGCGAGCAATATCACACCGAGGCCGATCAGCAGGAAGCCGCGCCTGCGCGCGGTCAGGGTTGGTATGGGCCTCATGAGCGGTTGGGTGCCAAAGCGCCGAGCAGGCCTGCCGGTTTGAACACCAGAACCAGAATCAGGATCGAGAAAATAATCACGTCAGCCCATTTGGTCGCGATATATTGGCTCGACATGGTCTCGATCAGGCCGATCAGAATGCCGCCCAGCATCGCCCCCGGCACATTGCCGATGCCGCCCAACACGGCAGCGGTAAATGCGCGCAACCCAGCCGAATAACCGATGCTATATTGAGTGAAATTGTAATAAAGGCCAAAAATCAACCCGGCGGCGCCGGCCAGGGCCGAACCCGCGAAAAATGCCGTGCTGACCACGCGGTCGACATCGACACCCATCATACGGGCGGCCTCGGCATCCTGTGCAGTTGCCCGCATCGCTTTGCCCAGACGCGAGCGGCGCACAAACTGGTCGAGACCCACCATCAGGATCAGCGATATGATCCAGATGAGAATCTGCTTGGCGCGAATAACCACGTGATGAATATCGAAATCCTGGGTCGCCAGCGGGTCGGGGAAATTCAGCGCCTGGGCGTTGGTCGCGAGCAATACGACGTTATACAAAATATACGAGACGCCGATGGTGGTGATCATCGCCATCGGTCCGCGCACCCCGCGCATCGGCCGCAATGTAAATCGTTCGATGAGCACACCGAGTATGCCGCAGACCAGCATGGTGACAATGAGGGCGAGCAGCAATGCGAATATCAAAGGCGCGCCATGCAGCACAACGCTCTGTCCCGCGATCCCCAAGGCCTGCAGCACGATGAGCCCGACGAAGGAGCCGATCATGAAGACGTTGAAATGGGCAAAATTGATCAGTTCCAGAATGCCGTAAACCAGCGTGAATCCGAGCGCCAGCAGCGCATACATCGCCCCCAGGCTAAGCCCATTGACCGCCTGTTGGGCAAACAGCTCGATCGGCGTTATCAAGTTTGCGGCGCCACCCCGATATAGCGATATTGCTTCAGGAAATCCGTGGGTGCCGATTTATCCTCATGAAACTGAAACACCGAGACGATCCGGCTCGATAAATCGCCATGGGAATCGAAGGAAATCGGCCCCTGCAAGCCGATGATTTTGACGGTCTGGATGGCGTCGCGAACGTTGGCGGCGGTCAATTTTTTGCCGGTTTTTTGCACCGCTTTTATCCCGGCGATGGCGACCAAAGCTGCGTCATAGGCGGTCACGGCGTAGTCATCGGGCTGTACGCCGTAGGTTTTGGTATAAAGGGCGACCCATTCAGCGAGCTTGGGATCATCGATGACATGCGGCGAGGCATTGGTGCAGTACCACCCCTCGGCCGCGGGGAAACCGGCAGCGGTGACCATTTCGGGCGAGAGAATACCGTCGCCGCCGCCTTTGATGAGTTTGGGAATGATCTGATAAGCCTGCTTCACCAATTTCACGCCCGCCTGCATGGTGCCGCCATAATAGAGCGAGGCGGCGCCGGTTGAGGCGATTTTGGTCAATGTCGCGGAATAATCCGCCGCCTTCGGATCGAGCCGGTCGCGGCCGATCACTTTGATTCCTTTGATGGCGGCCTGCTTGCCGAACGCATCGGCGAGGCCGACGCCGTAGGCGCCGCTGTCATCAAGCAGATAGACGCTCGGGACTTTCAGGGTTTCGGCGTAGAAATTCGCCATGTTCGGGCCCTGATAGGCATCGGTGGTAACGGTGCGAAAATAAATTGGCTTGCCGCCCGGATCAAACTCCCCGGCAGCCGAGGGGTCGGTAATGACCGGCGCGGTTGAACTTGGTGTGATGGTCGCGAGATTGCCCATCGAGAGGATCGGCGCCATCGCCTTGCCCGAACCGCTCATCTCCGGGCCGACATTGGCCAAAACCTTGCCGTCGGCGACGAGCTTGCGCGCATTGGTCGCGGCTTGGGCAGGGTCATACTGGCCGGCAGTGGCGGATGCGTTGTTCAGGATCATCGGCTTGAGCGTGATGCCCTTCAACTCGCCCGAATCATTGGCTTCCGATATCGCCAGGGTTGCGCCGTTGAGTATCAGCCGGGCCGCTTCGGCATCCGCACCGGTCAGCGGCAGCGTTATACCGATGCTGTAGGTTTCACCGGCGGCAAAGGCCGAACGGATCGGTGTCAACGAGATGGCAGCAAAGCCGGCCAGGAATTTGCTCGCCGATCGTCTGGATATGCTCATCTCAATCTCCCGCTATTGGCACGCTGCATGTGCGAGCTAGAGTGACAAGGTGATGCCGTAAGAGCAAGTAGAAAACGCTATAAAATCAGGGAGATAAAATATGCAGCAGCAGACCGGACCTATCAGTGCCTCAGCCGGCCGTGCCGTTCTGGTCACAGGTGCCTCATCGGGCCTGGGTGCGCATTTTTGTCGGCTCCTGGCTAAGTCAGGCTATTTCGTCATTGCAGCGGCCAGGCGGATGACCGCGATCGAGGCGCTGGTTGCCGAGATCAAAGCCGCCGGCGGCCAGGCCGATGGCGTGCCGCTCGATGTGAACGACCCTCAGTCGGTGAGCACTGCGGTCGCTGCGGCCAGCGCCCTGCATGGCGGGTTCTATGGGTTGGTCAATAATGCCGGCATCGCCGATGCCGCCCGGCTGCTCGATCAGAGTGTGGAAAGCTGGGATGCTGTGCATGCGACCAATTTGCGCGGTGCGTTTCTGGTTGCCCAGGCGGCGGCGCGGCAGATGACCGAGACGGGGGGCGTGATTGTCAATGTCGCCTCGATCCTGGGGCTGCGCCAGGGCGGCACCTTGGCCGCCTATGCCTCGTCGAAAGCCGCCCTCGTGCAACTGACCAAGCAGATGGCACTCGAATGGGCGCGCTACGGAATCCGCGTCAATGCGCTTGCACCGGGCTATTTTGAAACCGAACTCAATGCAGCGTTTTTCGCCACCGACGCCGGGCGCGCGATGACCGCGCGGGTGCCGATGCGCCGGCTCGGGCGGATCGAGGAGCTCGACGCACCGTTATTATTACTGATCTCGGCCGCTAACAGTTTCATGACCGGCAGCGTCATCGCGGTTGATGGCGGGCATCTGGTAAGTGGTTTATAATGCTGTAAAATCAATTGATTGATGGTCGTTTTGGAGGTAATTTTGGAGTGCGACAGGGGGTAAATTTCACTCTATGAACTAAATTCAACACTTTATTCATTTTTGCACTTGCATCCGGAAGCAAAACGTTCCTGAATCAATTTGAAGTTGCGTTGACGCAGCTATTTTTTGGGTTTGTTCAATTTTAAGTTCAGGACATCATCATGGCACTACCGCCACCACTGGATATGATCGTTCGTCAAAAACTGCGCGGTTGGCCGCAGCGCCCGCCCGGTCTGATGGCCGCGGACGCGCGGCGCGCGGGCACCTGGCTCAGAGCCCGGCCGGGTGCTGCACCGGGCACGCCTGAAGAATGTGAAGGGCCATTTTTGAAACTTCCCGGCTCATGGCGCATGCGCACCATGCCCGATGGGCTGTGGCTATATTTTGGCGGCCGCCCCGAGGACCCGTATGCCGATATTTTCGTGATTGAAGCGTGCGGCGGCATACCTAATCTGCGTGACAAACGCTCGCGCTTTGCGCCCAGCATGCATTCAATGCTGGTGGTCTGCCCGCTGCGCTGGCTGCGCGGCACGGTCGAGGAATATGGTGCCCTGCCCCGCTGGCGGTTATGCGGCATGTTCAAGGCCGAACCGGCCGGACCCCTGATATTGCCGGTGCGTGATATCAGGGTGCTCTATGCGCTCAAGCCGCGGGATTATCAGGGCTTCGCCGAATGTAATGTGCCGCATGCCCATGAATTTTTTGCGCCGATCGAGGCATTGATCGGGGCCGGCGGGTGGCGCGATCCGGCGATGGAGGCGTTTCTCGCCCGCGCCTCGGTGCGGGCGAATTTTTGGGTGTCAGCGCCCGCGCGGCGGCCGGATCGTATAGCCCGCGGCTTCGATTGCGGCGGCAGCGAGATCGGGCCGGTCGGTGATGATCCCGTCGATCCGCGCCTCGATCAGTCGGCGGATTTGCACGGGGTCGTTGACTGTCCAGGCGAGGACCTCGAGTCCGAGGGTTTGCGCCTCGTAAATGTCGCGCGCCTCCAGCGTGGTCGCCCAAGGCGCCCAGCAAGCCGCCCCGAACCAGGCCACTGCACGGGGGAGGTTGCCGCCATGCACGCCAAGATCGACGCCTTTCAGCCATAATTCAGGATGCGACAACGTATCGGGCGCGGTCAGGCAACAGCGCCGCAGTCCGGGCTCGATACCGCGCGCCGCGCGCAGAGCCCGCCAATCGAAAGCCAGTATTTTGCTGCGTTTGATAGCGCCTGCGGCACGCAGCACATTGATGACGGCTTCGGCCATGTCGGCGGGGGTCGCCGTGTGTTCCGGGGCGTCGGGGAAGGTTTTGAGTTCGATCAGCAATTCCAAGCCATCCAGATGGGCCAAAGCGTCGGCCAAGGTGGGAATCCGCGCGCCGTCATGCGCGACCTGACCTGCGTGCTGGCGGCCATAATCCGTGCCGGGGCGGATGCGCCCGACATCGTATGTGGCGAGTTGAGCACGTGTCAGCTCGTGGATCAGCGGTGTAGGCGCCTGGATATAGGCGCCTTTGCAGTCGCGGGTGATGGAAGCATTGAGATATGGGTCGTGATGAAGAACGGGCACGCCGTCCGCGGTAATGCAAATATCGAACTCAACGCCGGTTAGCCCATAGGACCGCGCCAATTCGAACCCTTCAAGCGTATTTTCCGGCGCCAGGCCGCGCGCACCGCGGTGCCCAAAAAGTCCTATTTGTTTCAAATTTCAAACGAATCCTCTTTCTTTGTATTTTTTCTATACCAATAAGCGAAGCTGGGACCAGGGTTAAATTGTAACTGGATGCGATGAAATCGATATCTCACGAGGCTGTGATCCATAGCCTGTTGCAAATTGCGAGACGGCCTCATCGATCTGTGCCTTGGTCAGAAGCACTGAGCCGCCGATCAGCAGGCTACGGAAATACTGTCCGGCCAAGGTTTCAAGTTCGACCGCGCATTGCATGGCCTGCGTCAAATTGGCGCCGGTCGCAATCATGCCGTGATTGGCCAGCAGGCAGGCGCTGCGCCCGTGCAAAGCCAGTAAAGCCTGCTCGGATAAATCCTGACTGCCGAATGTCGCATAGGGGGCGCAGCGGACGTCATCGCCGCCAAAGCGGACGATCATGTAATGACAGGGCGGGATCGATTTTCCGGCAATGGCCAGGGCGGTGGCGAAGGGGGCATGGGTATGTACGATGGCGCCGATATCGGGGCGACTATGCATGATGTCATAATGAAATCGCCATTCCGATGACGGCCGTGCGGGGCCGGTGAAGGCGCCGCGTTCGCCGGTTAATGTCATATGCGCGATCTGGGCGGGCTGCATGTCATCATAGGCAATCGCGGATGGCGTAATCAGCAGCCCGTCCTGCCAGCGCAGGCTGATATTGCCCGATGCGCCCTGGTTGAGATTGAGCCCGGCCAAGGACCGGGCGGCGGTGATGATGGCCAGGCGCGCGCTTTGTTCGGATATCATGTTCATTGTCCTAGGGCTTTGGTCCACATTCAACTCGCTTTAGCCTTGGCGCGCAGCTGATTTTTCTGGATCTTGCCGGTGGCGGTTTTCGGCAGGGCTTCAAAAATGAATAATTTTGGAATTTTGAAATGCGCCATATGGGTGCGGCAAAAAGCCGTGAGGTCGGCCGCCGAGACGTTCTGGCCGGTTTTCGTGACGATGAAGGCGCAGGGAATTTCGCCCCATTTCTCATCGGGTTTGGCAACCACGGCGGCTTCGAGCACGGCGGGGTGACGATAGAGAACCTCCTCGACCTCGAGCGAGGAGATATTCTCACCGCCGGAGATGATGATGTCTTTTGAGCGATCCTTCACTTCAATATAGGAATCGGGGTGCAACACGCCCAGATCGCCGGTCAGAAACCAGCCATTGCGGAATACTTGTTGCGTCGCTTCGGGGTTTTTCAGATAGCCCTTCATGATGACATTGCCGCGCATGGCAATTTCGCCCAATGTCTCGCCATCCGCCGGAACGCTTTGCCCGGCCTCGTCGAGCACGGTGACATCTTCCTCCGTAATATTCGGCACACCTTGGCGGGCCATCAGCCGGGCCCGATCATCCAGCGGCAAATCCTGCCATTCATCCTGCGGCTCGCAGGTGATCGAGGGGCCGTAGCATTCGGTCAGGCCATAGACATGCTGGATGCGAAAGCCGAGGCGCTCCATGCCGGCGATGATCGGCGATGGCGGGGCGGCACCGCCGGTGGCCGCCACCACCCGGCCGGGCAAAGGCCGCTTTTCGGCATCGTTGGCATGGACCAGCATGTTCAGCACGATCGGCGCGCCGCAGAGATGGGTGACTTTATGCCGGGCGATTTTATCGAATATCACCCCTGCCCCGACCTTGCGCAGGCAGACATGGGTGCCGCCGACGGCGGTGACACCCCAAGTAAAGGTCCAACCCGAGCAATGGAACATCGGCAAGGTCCAGAGATAGCGGCTATCGGCGTTCAGCCCGATCGAGAGGCCAGAGCCAAGCGCGCCGAGATAGGCGCCGCGATGATGATAGACGACGCCTTTCGGATTGCCGGTGGTGCCGGAGGTGTAATTGATGGCAATCGTGTCCCACTCATCAGCAGGCAGACGCCAAGGTGCAGGTGACGCCTGATCGAGCCAATCCTCGTAATCCGGGGCACCCAGATCCTCGGCATCGGGGGCTGCTTCGTCGGCCACCTGGATCAGTAGAATATCGCGTCCGAAGCGCGCGAGCGCATCGCGCACCCGCGGTGCATAGTCGCGGTCTGCGATCAGTGCGCGGCAGCCGGCATGATCAAGAATGAAGGCAATGGTGCCCGCATCCATCAGTGTATTGATGGCGCAGATCACCCCGCCCATCAGCGGCACACCGTAATGGGCTTCAAGCGCGGTGGGGCCGTTTGGGGCAAGAACGGCGACGCAGTCGCCGGGTTTGATGCCCGCTGCCAGCAATCCGCCGGCAAATCGCCGGCAGCGATCGGCGAAGGCTGTGTAGGTCCATGAGCGGTCATGATGGGTGACGGCTATTTTGCCTGGAAATACCCTTGCCGCACGGCGTAGGAAGCTGATCGGCGAGAGCGGCACGTAATTCGCGGCCGATGGTTGCAAATGGGATTGCCCATCATCGTGCGACGGAGCGGCGGTTGGCATCTCGTTCATTTCTGGCATTCCCCATTTCTCGATGTAGCGATATCATAAGCCGCTCCCGCTTCAAATTCCGCCGTTGATTCTGTGCAAATTCCACGTCGAGTGCCGCAGGTTGACGCTTAATGGAACCTTCGGCAAAACTGTGTGCGCAATAACGGTCACAGCAGAATGCGATCCGCCCGGCTTTCAAACGGCGGACGACAAAGTGAGGAAATAATGGGCAATATCAATCCGGTCATCGATCTGTCAGTTACGGGCGGCATTGCGCTGATCACCGCCGACAGCCCGCCGGTGAATGCGCTGGGGCATGCGGTGCGCGAGGGTTTGCACCAGGCTTTCGCCAAGGCGATGGCCGATGATGCGGTGCGGGCCATCGTGCTCAGCTGCAAAGGCCGCACTTTTTTCGCTGGTGCCGATATTACCGAATTCGGCAAGACGCCGCGCGCGCCCTCGCTGCATGACAATATCGCTCAAATCGAAGCCTGCCCGAAGCCGGTTGTGGCCGCGATGTTCGGAACCGCCTTGGGTGGCGGCCTGGAGATTGCGCTTGGCTGCCATTATCGCGTGGCGGTGGCCAGTGCGCGGATGGGCTTGCCGGAAGTGAAACTGGGCATTCTGCCCGGTGCGGGCGGCACGCAGCGCCTGCCGCGTCTGGTCGGGCCTGAACATGCTGTGGGCATGATTGTCAGCGGCGCGCCCATCTCGGCCAAGCTTGCTCTGGCCGGCGGTGTGATTGACGAGATTGTTGAAGAAGCGATTGCCGGCGGCATGGGCTTTGCCCATAAAATTCTTGCCGAGGGCCGGGCGTTGCGCAAAGTGCGCGACATCAACGAAAAGATCGAGGCGACGCGGGCCAATCCGGCGAAATTCGAGGAAGCGGCGGCGGCGGCACTCAAGAAGCTCAAAGGCGTGGAAGCGCCGGCGGCTTGTGTGCAGGCGGTGCGGAACGCGTTCACTCTGCCCTTCGATGAGGGGATCGCGGCCGAGCGCGATTTATTCATGAAGCTGGTCGTGGGCGATCAATCGCGCGCACAGCGGCATATTTTCTTTGCCGAGCGTGAGGCATTGAAGATCCCCGACATGCCGGCGAGCGTCAAGCCGGCTGCCATCAAACGGGCGGTGATTATCGGCGGCGGCACGATGGGCGGGGGCATTGCCATGTGCTTCGCCAATGTCGGCATTCCGGTGACCATCGTCGAGACCGCCGCCACCATCACCCACGAACTCCCCGCCGACCCCGTCGCTCAGCGCGTCTCCGCCATTCTTGCCCGCCATTACGCTAGCCGCGAGGCCATTGTTAAGCGTATCGATGCGAAAGACTCCGTCGGTATTCAATGGGCAAGGCACTTCCGCAAGCACCCAGAATTCAAACCCACCGTCCGCCTTACCGCAACGCTCATTGTGAAGAACGAGGCTCAACGCCTCTCAACATGTCTTAAGTCGATTTCTCCCATAGTGGACGAAATCGTGATCGTCGATACGGGAAGCACCGACGAGACGATCGAAATTGCCAAGAGCTTTATTGGAAAGGGTCCCGAAATCATCATCGGACACTTCGATTGGATCGGTGATTTTGCCGCTGCCCGCAACCACGCCCTCTCCCTCGCCACCGGCGACTGGATCCTCCTCATCGATGCCGATGAACAACTCACGGAAGGGAGTTATGGGGAAATTCGCCAAGCCCTCATCCGGCCGCAGTTCGGCGGTTACCATATTCGCATCATCAACTTCATGGATGATCTCAACGACGAGCTCACCTACATGCACTCGCCGGTGCGGCTGTTCCGCCACCTTCCTGAAGTCACATTCATTGGACGCATACACGAGCAAGTCGTCGATTCCCTCGTCAAACTT
>NCAP01000064.1 GCA_002255495.1 Rhodospirillales bacterium 20-60-12
ACCATTTCGCCCAATCCAAAATCGACATCACGCTCAACGAACTCATCGAAGAACGCGACGCCATCGCCCATCTGCTGAGTTGAACCACACCATGAAGCCGCATTTGGGCGGCTAGATCAATATTGGTTTAGATGGAGTCACTTGGCTCCAGCTAAACCGATGAAATTGATCGGAAAAATATGGCTAGAGCAACATCCGATCAGGTTGAATCGTAGATACAACCTGATCGGATAAAGTTGCTCGCCCAAATATAAGCTAGAGCGTTTCCGATTGATCGGAAAACGCTCTAGAGCGGGTGCGTGATAACGCATTACGCTTTAGGGTGTGGGCTATGAGACCAAGGGGCTTTGCTCCTTGGAACCCCACCAAAGGCGTGCCTTTGGAAACCATGCCTGGCTCTAAGGGCTGAGCCCTTAGTTGGGGGGTCCGGGGGGACAAAGTCCCCGCGGCCTTACTGCTTCACCGGAGCCACCAACCCAGCATCAATGTGTGTTCAGCACCAGCGGCCCGGTGGGGCGGCCGGTTTTGGCGCGGATGTCCGTGATGAGTTGGCGATAGATGGTGGGGGCGGGGATATTCAGGCGGGCGCGCACGGCCGCGAGGTCGTCTTCAAGCATTGATTCGAGTTCTTCGCCGGGTAGCCAGGCCGCTTGTTTGCCATGTCGCGCGGCCTCCTGCACGGCGTGACGGACCATTTTGCCTGATCCGCCAAGTTTGCTGACCATGCGGGCGATGCGGTACATGCCGCCCCGGGAGATCACCGCGAAGCTGCGGATTTTTTGCTGCGGGTAGGAGAAGGCAAGCACGCAGATTTCGCCCACTTCATCCCGGCCATAGCCGCACAGGACATGATAGAGATCGTGCATATCACGCATCCGGGCGCCAAAGATCTGGGCGTCTTGTGAGCTGCGATGCAGGGAGATGGCATTATCAGCACCCAGCTCGACCAAACCTTGGGCCGAGAGATCTTCTTCCGCCATGAATTCGTAATAAGTGCGGCCGAAGCTGCCGGGTTTCATGGCGGCGAGCCTGGCCTGATCAGACAATATGGTAACCAGCGAGCGTTGTTCGGCGAGAATGCAGGCACCGACGGGTGAGTTGCGGAATCGTTCAAGCACCGAGGCCATGGAACGGCCGCGCAGGGCTTCGGTCAGCAGAAACACCTGCCTTGTATCCTGCGGGTTGCGCATTAGCCTGAACATGGCGGCGGCGGCGGCAAAAGGCCTAATTGGTGGATAATAGGGGGTTTGGTGGTCCATCGTCTGGGCTTCCATCACATGCTCCTTCACGGCTCTTGTTGACCTTTATGTAAATAAGAGCGCTCCGGTTGGCAAGTGTAATCGCGCTGTCGTGATTTGCCACAAAAAAAGCTGCGGGATTGCGCCCGCAGCTTCATTTTCAGCAGAGTGGAGATGTGGATTAGAAATCCATATCGCCCATGCCGCCCATGCCGCCCATGCCGCCGCCACCGCCGCCGGCCGGAGCTTTTTTCTCCGGACGCTCAGCGACCATGGCTTCGGTGGTGATCAGCAGCGAAGCGACAGAGGCCGCATCCTGCAGCGCGGTACGAACGACCTTTGTCGGGTCGATAATGCCGGCCTTGACCATGTCCTTGAATTCGCCGGACTGGGCATCGAAGCCCCAGCCGTAATCGTCTTTATCCAGCACTTTGCCGGCGATCACGGCGCCGTCTTCACCGGCGTTTTCGGCGATCTGGCGCATCGGGGTCTGGATCGCCTTGCGGACGATTTCGATACCAAAGCGTTGATCGTCGTTATCGGCTTTCACCTTCGAGAGGATCAGCGAGGCGCGGGCGAGAGCAACGCCGCCACCTGGCACGATGCCTTCTTCGACGGCCGCACGGGTTGCGTGCAACGCATCGTCCACGCGGTCCTTGCGCTCTTTCACTTCAACTTCCGAGCCGCCACCGACACGGATCACGGCAACGCCACCGGCGAGTTTCGCCAGACGTTCCTGCAATTTCTCGCGATCATAGTCGGACGTGGTCTCCTCGATCTGCGCGCGGATCTGGTTGCAACGGCCAGCGATATCGGCCTTCTTGCCAGCGCCTTCGACGATCGTGGTATTTTCCTTCTCGATGAGGATCTTTTTCGCACGGCCGAGCATGGCGAGTGTGACGGTTTCGAGTTTGATACCGAGATCTTCCGAGATCACCTGGCCACCGGTCAGGATCGCGATGTCTTCCAGCATCGCCTTGCGGCGATCGCCGAAGCCAGGGGCTTTCACGGCAGCGATTTTCAGACCGCCACGCAGCTTGTTCACGACGAGCGTGGCAAGGGCTTCGCCCTCGACATCTTCGGCGAGGATCAACAACGGCTTGCCGGACTGCACGATGCTTTCCAGCAGCGGCAGCATGGGTTGCAGGCCGGAGAGTTTCTTCTCGTGGATCAGGATATAAGGGCTATCCAGCTCCGCGGTCATTTTCTCGGCGTTGGTGATGAAGTACGGCGAGACATAGCCACGATCGAACTGCATGCCTTCGACGACATCGAGCTCGGTCTGGATGCCTTTGGCTTCTTCGACGGTGATGACACCTTCGTTGCCGACTTTCTGCATCGCCTCAGAGATCATCTTGCCGATTTCGGTCTCGCCGTTGGCGGAAATCGTGCCAACCTGAGCGGTCTCGGAGGGGTTGTTGATCTTCTTGGTGCGCTTTTTCAGCTCTTCAACGACGGCCGCGACGGCCTTGTCGATGCCGCGTTTCAGATCCATCGGGTTCATGCCGGCGGCGACGGCTTTGACGCCTTCACGCACGATGGCCTGAGCCAGAACGGTGGCGGTGGTGGTGCCGTCGCCGGCCTGGTCATTGGTGCGGCTCGCGACTTCGCGAACCATCTGCGCGCCCATGTTTTCGAATTTGTCGGCCAATTCGATTTCTTTGGCGACCGTCACACCGTCTTTGGTGATGCGCGGGGCGCCGAAGCTTTTATCGAGGACAACGTTGCGGCCTTTCGGGCCCAAGGTGACTTTCACTGCATCGGCGAGGATATCCACGCCGCGCAGCATGCGTGTGCGGGCATCGGGCCCGAAACGTACGTCTTTAGCTGCCATGATACTGATCCTTTGTTACTGGTGACGAGGCTTACGCGGCTTTTTTCTTAGCGGCCGGTGTGCCTTCGATGATGCCCATGATGTCGGACTCTTTCATGATCAGCAGCTCTTCGCCGCTGATCTTGACTTCGGTGCCCGACCATTTGCCGAACAGGATATGGTCGCCCGCTTTGACATCGAGCGGCACAAGCGCGCCGGTTTCATTGCGTGCGCCAGGACCGACGGCGATCACTTCGCCTTCCATCGGCTTTTCCTTGGCGGTATCGGGGATGATGATGCCACCGGCAGTCTTTTCCTCGGCATTGAGCCGACGAACGACGACCCGGTCATGCAGGGGGCGGAATTTCATGTTGGATCGCTCCTGAAGCTGGTCTGTTGAGACAATTGGCCTAGTCGTCTCCGGCCCAGTTCGGCACCAGAGTTGCTAGCACTCTCACTTCGAGAGTGCTAAAAATCTAATGTTTGTGACGGCCAAAGTCAAGCCCGGCAGCACTCGCCTCAATAGAGTGCCAAGTTGTTGAAATCGTTTATTTTTCTCTTGCATGTTACCGACCCAGTCATGGTTAATTCACAAAACGCTCGCACATCGAATGCGGAGCGCCTGAAATGATTGGAGAGTTCCACCCTTGGAGGCCCGATAATGAGCTTGTCGCTGCAATTACAGAATTACCGTCTGACCACGGCCGAAATTCTCTACCGGCTGCCGGATCATCCGGAGTTGCTCCAAACTTACCTCTGGCAAGACCTTGATATTGCACCAAAATTTCCTGTTTTACAGAAATTTCTCGACTTCTGGGACCGCGAATTGGAGGGCAAGCTCCATTCCGTGCGGGTCGCGTCCACCACCATCATCAAACCCGCTGAATGGCGCAGCCCGACCCTGCTGACGCTGCAATAACCTGCCGATATGGGGGGCGGCCTTGCCGCTCCCTGCCACGCCGTTTAAGTCCGGGCGATGCCAAAGCACCTCACCATCGCCACCTGGAACATCAACTCGCTGCGCCTGCGGCAGGAAAAACTGCATGACCTTGCCGCCGCCCTGAAGCCGGATGTGATCTGCCTGCAGGAAACCAAGGTACCCGACGAATTATTCCCCGATGCCATCGCCGCGGCCCTGGGGATGAAGCACGTGCTCCGGCGCGGCATGAAATCCTATAATGGTGTGGCGATCATCTCCCGCTTGAAGCTCACCGCACTGCCCGACATGCCCGATTGGTGTGCGCGCGGCGATTGCCGACATCTCGCCGCCAGCATCGAGACCGGCGGCGCGCCTGTGGCGTTGCATAATTTCTATGTCCCGGCGGGCGGTGACATCCCCGATCCCGCCGCCAACCCAAAATTTGCCCATAAGCTCGCTTTCATTGCCGAAACGCAGGCCTATTTCGCAAAGCACCATCCGCAGCGTGCGGTTCTGGTCGGCGATTTGAACATCGCCCCGCTCGAACATGATGTCTGGAGCCATAAGCAATTGCTCGACGTTGTCAGTCATACGCCCGTGGAGACCGCCGGGCTGAATGCCTGGCGCGATCAAGGCTTTTATGACGCGATCCGCCATTTCGTGCCGGACGATCAAAAACTCTACACATGGTGGTCATACCGCAACCGCGATTGGCGAGCCTCGAATCGCGGCCGCAGGCTGGATCATATCTGGGTCTCGCAGGACCTTGCCGGCAGCCTGAAATCCCACGCCATTCTGACCGACGCGCGTGACTGGGCGCAAACCTCAGACCATGTGCCGGTGGCGCTGACGCTCGCGGTTTGAGTCAGCCCAAAATGCGGCCGATGACCCGGGCGGTGTAATCCACCACCGGGATGATTTTACCGTAATTGATCCGCGTCGGCCCGATCACGCCGATCGCGCCGACAATGCGGTCCTGGGCATTGCGCGCCGGCGCAATCATCATTGACATCCCGGCCGCCCCGAACAAGCCGCTTTCGGCGCCGATAAAAATCCGCACGCCATCCGAACCCTCGGCCAGCTCAAGCAGCTTGAGCATGGTCTCCTGGGCTTCCAGCCGCTCGAACAAAGCCTGGATTGAACCGAGTTTCTCCACCTGATCGACATCGGCGAGCAACCGTCCCTGGCCGCGAATGATCAAGGAGCCACCGCGCCCCTCGCTCGACCAAGTGGCAAGTCCCTGTTCGATCACATTATTGGTCAGCGCATCGAGCGCCGTGCGGTCAGCATTCATGTCGCCGGCCACCCGGCTGCGCAATTCGGCCAGCGACAAGCCCGATAATTGGGCGTTCAGATAATTGCTCGCCTGCTGCAAGGCCGCCGGCGGCAAGCCCGGCGGCGTATCGATCACCCGATTTTCCACCTGGCCGTCGGCCGAGACCAGCACCACCAGCGCCCGCCCGGCATTCAGCGGCACGAATTCGATATGCTTGACCGGACCGTCGCCTTTCGGCGCGAGCACAATGCCCGCCGCCGCCGACAGGCCCGAGAGCATGGTCGAGGCCTCGGTCAATGTGTCCTGCAAGGACCGGCCGGAATGGGCGAGGGCTGCATTGATGGTGCTGCGCTCATCCTCGGATAATTCACCGAACTGGAGCAGCCCATCGACGAACAGCCGCAACCCGCGATCGGTCGGCAAGCGCCCGGCGGAGGTATGCGGCGCGAACAGCAGCCCGGCATCGGTCAGGTCGGCCATCACGTTGCGGATCGTCGCGGGCGAGACATTCAACGGCAGGCGGCGCGAGAGGGTGCGGCTGCCCACCGGCTCGCCGGTTTCAACATATTGCTCGACGATCTCCCGCAGCACGGCGGCGGATCGGGCATCGAGCCCGACGGGATATTTCGGCTTATTGAGCGGCGGCAAGCGGGACTGGTCCATGCGCCTAACGTCGTCTATGCAGCGGGCGAATGCAATCTTGGAGTTATCAGATGCGTCCTTCCGGCCGGGCCGCCGACATCACGCGCGCCATATCCATTGAAACCGGCTTCGCGCATCATGCTGAAGGGTCGGCCCTGATCCGCATGGGCCGCACCGAAGTGCTGTGCACCGCCAGCGTCGAGGGCCGGGTGCCGGGGTTTTTACGCAATAGCGGCCAAGGCTGGGTGACGGCGGAATACGGCATGCTGCCGCGCGCCACGCACACCCGCGGCGACCGTGAGGCGGCACGCGGCAAACAATCGGGCCGCTCGCAGGAAATCCAGCGCCTGATCGGCCGCTCGCTACGCGCCGTCGTGGACCGCGCGGCCCTGGGCGAAATGACCATCACGCTCGATTGCGACGTATTGAACGCCGATGGCGGCACACGCTGTGCCGCGATCTCCGGCGCGTTCGTCGCCCTCAGTCTCGCGATCAAACATCTGCGCGCCAAAAACGTCCTGAAAACCGATCCCGTCACCGGACAGGTTGCCGCCATTTCATGCGGCATTTTCAACGGCACGCCGGTGCTCGATCTGGATTACGCCGAGGATTCGGCAGCCGAGGCGGATGCCAATTTCGTGCTCACCGCGGCCGGCGGGATTATTGAAATCCAGGCGACCGCCGAACGCGCCACCTTCGATGAGGCCCAGTTCGGAAAGTTGCTCGGCTTGGCGCGGACCGGCACGGCCGCCTTGTTCGCCGCTCAGGCCGCCGCCATCATGAAGGCCTGACCAGGATGCGCCTTCTCCCAGGCACCCGGCTGGTGATTGCAACCCATAATCCGGGCAAGCTCGCTGAGTTTGCCGCCTTCCTCGCCCCTTACGGTATCGAGGCAATCTCAGCCGGCGCCCTTGGCCTGCCCGAGCCCGCCGAAACCGCAACCGATTTTGCCGGCAATGCGCGGATCAAGGCCTGCGCCGCAGCGAGCGCCGCGGGCCTGCCGTCGATCGCCGATGATAGCGGGCTGAGCATTGCCGGCATGGGCAACGCGCCCGGCATTCATTCCGCCCGCTTCGCCCGCGAACGTGGCGGCTTTGCGCAAGCCATGGCGGATATTCTGGCCCAACTGGGCGAGAACCGCCGCGCCTGGTTTACCTCCTGCCTGTGCCTCGCCGTGCCAGGCGATGAGCCGTTATTTTTCGCCGGTGAATGCCACGGCAGCATCGCCTTGGAGGTTCGCGGCACGCACGGCTTTGGCTACGACCCGATTTTCATCCCCGACGGTTCGACGCTGACCTTCGCTGAAATGGGCGAAGCAGCCAAAAACGCGATCAGCCACCGGGCCGTCTCGTTCAAATTATTCCAAGCCGCCTGCCTGGATCAGCTCCGATAACTGCCGTTGATATCGATGTAGCCGCGCGAGATCGACCTCGATATCGATCTCCCGTCCCTTCATATGCGCAACCACCGGCGCCTCGTCATACCCCGCGACCAGCCCGCCCGCGCGCGCCATCCAGACCCCGCCCACCGCGACCGACAGCGTATCGCGGTTCGCCGGCTCGCCGGCCTTGCCGACCGCCATGACAATGCGGCCCCAATTGGCATCCTCACCGGCCACCGCGGTTTTCACCAAGGGCGAATTGGCGATCGACATGGCGATTTTTTTGGCCGAACGCGGCGAGACCGCGCCGCGCACAATGATGGAAATCAGTTTTTGCGCACCTTCGCCATCGCGCACCACCATCAGCGCCAGCTCGTGCAGAACCTCGAACAAGGCGCGGCGGAAATCCCGTAAACCGGCATCGGGCTTGTTGCCGGCGCGGCCGGTGGCGAACAGAAGCACGGTGTCGGACGTCGAGGTATCGGAATCGACCGTGATGTTATTGAAACTGCGGTCGGTGCCGGTTTTCAGCAAAGCCTGCATAACACCGGCCGGCAACGCGGCATCGGTGAACAGGAAGGAGAGCATGGTGGCCATGTCGGGCGCCACCATGCCGCTGCCCTTGGCAATGCCGACGATGCTGACTCTCGTGCCGCCGATCATGGCCGTGCGGGTGGCGGCCTTGGGAAAAGTGTCGGTGGTCATAATCGCGCGCGCCGCCGCGTCGAACCCGCCGGGGGCGAGGGCCGCGTGAACGCCGCCCAGGGCAGCAACGATTTTATCAGCCGGCAAAGGCTCGCCGATCACCCCGGTCGAGGCGAGAAATATCTCACCGGGCGCGCAGCCGAGCCAGCCCGACGCCGCCTCGGCGCTAATCCGCACCGCATCAAGCCCGGCCTGACCGTTGAACACATTGGCGTTGCCGGAATTGACCACTAGCCCACGGGCCGTGCCACCGGGCAGAATGTCCCGGCACCAGACAACCGGGGCACCGGGGCAGCGATTGCGCGTGAACACCCCAGCAACCTTGCTGCCCGCAGATAATTCAACGAGCAATAAATCCGCCCGGTTGCGGTAGCGAATCCCCGCCTCCCCGACTGCCAGCCGGACCCCCGCAATTGGCGGCAGGTCAGGCATCGGCAAGGCGAGCGGTGAGATCATCAAGGCTTGGCGGGTGCGGCCGGTGTGGCGCTGGGCGTGCTGCCATCGGGGTTGAACACTTGCACCTTCACGGCCGCGCGGGCTTTCGCCAACACGCCCTTGATATCCTCCTGGGCGAGCTGCTGCTGAATTTTGCCCTTCACGTCGGCCAAAGGCGGCGGCGGCGCCTGGCGTTCACCCTCATTGAGAATGACGTGCCAGCCAAACTGTGTCTGCACCGGGGTTTTTGTGTAAGTCCCCGGTTTCAGCGCGAAAGCGGCATCGGCGAAGGCCGGCACCATCTCGTCCTTGCTGAACCAGCCCAGCTCACCACCGTCTTTCGCGCCGGGATCGATGCTGTCCTTCTGTGCCAATGTCGCAAAATCGGCACCCTTCTCCAGCTGCGCGATGATGCTTTGGGCTTCGGCCTGAGTTTTCACCAATATCTGCCGCGCCTGGACCTGCTCGGGACCGGTTTTATCAGCATAATCCTTCTCATAAAGCGCCTCGATCGCCGCATCGGTGACCATCGGCTTCACTTTCGACGCCAGATAGGCGTTTTCCAGCTGCTGGTCGGCCGCCTGTTTCATCGCCAATTGCACATCCGGCTGCTTGGCAAGGTCGGTCTTGTTGGCGGCGATCAGCAAAGCCTGCTCATCGACCAGCCGGTCCACCAGCAGGGGGTAAAGCTGGGCCGGCGGCAATTGCTGCAACTGGGCGGGCAGCGAATCTGCCGCAGCGACCACCTGGGTGAGATGAATCGGCGTGCCATTGACTGTCGCCACCACCGGGTCCTTCGGGGCAGCGGCCGGGCTGGCCGGCGTCTGCGCATAGGCAGCGCCTGCGAGGCCGAGAGATAAGGTCAGAGCCGAGAGAGAGATTGCGGAAAATCGCATTTTTGTGAACCTCGTTCCAGTATTGGCGGCACGTATGGCCGAAGCGGGCGTGTGCAGCAAGCTGGCATGCCCCCGCAAACCGGCGGAGAACATGCAAAATATGCCTTTGATTGACCCTTGCCGCCCCCGCTCCTATGTCCTGGGGTGAAATCCTGACCCGATACCAAGCCGGAACCCCATATGTTCGCAAGCCTCGCCCGCGCCGTCTTCGGCACCAGCAATGACCGCGCCCTGAAACAATATCAGCGCAAGGTCGCCGCCATCAACGCCCTTGAGCCCTCGATGGAGGCACTCAGTGACGCGGATCTGCGCGCCAAGGCAGGCGAATTCAAAGCCCGGGTCGAAGCTGGTGAAACGCTCGACGACCTGTTGCCCGAAGCCTTTGCCGTGGTGCGCGAAGGCGCCAAACGCGCGCTCGGGATGCGGCATTTCGATGTGCAGCTGATCGGCGGCATGGTTTTGCATTCCGGCCGCATCGCCGAGATGAAGACCGGCGAGGGCAAAACCCTGGTCGCCACTTTGCCGGTTTATCTCAACGCCATATCCGGCAAGGGCGTGCATGTCGTCACCGTGAACGACTACCTCGCCCGGCGCGATGCGGAATGGATGGCCAAGCTCTATAATTTCCTCGGCCTGTCGGTCGGTATCATCGTTCATGGGCTTGAGGATCACGATCGCCGCGCGGCTTATGCGGCTGACATCACCTACGGGACCAACAACGAATTCGGCTTCGATTATCTGCGCGACAATATGAAATATGCGCTCGCCGAGATGGTGCAGCGGGATTTCAACTATGCCATTGTCGATGAGGTGGACTCGATCCTGATCGATGAGGCGCGCACGCCGCTGATCATCTCCGGCCCCTCGGATGAAGCGACCGATTTATACCGCACGGTGGATCTCGTGGTACGCGAATTGGTCAAGGACGAAGCCACTTACGACAAGGACGAGAAAAACAAAAACGTCTCGCTCACCGAAATCGGCTCCGAGCGCGTCGAGGACATGCTGCGCGATGCGAAATTGCTGGTCGAGGGTAATCTCTACGATATTTTCAATATCTCGCTCGTCCATCACGTCAATCAAAGCCTGCGCGCCAATACGTTGTTCACCCGCGATGTCGATTACATCGTGCGCCAGGGCAAAGTCGTTATCATCGATGAGTTCACCGGCCGGATGATGGAGGGCCGCCGCTATTCCGATGGCCTGCATCAGGCGCTGGAAGCGAAAGAGGGCGTCGAGGTCGAGAAGGAAAATCAAACCCTCGCCTCGATCACCTTCCAGAATTATTTCCGCCTATTCCCCAAACTCGCCGGCATGACCGGCACGGCATTGACCGAAGCCGACGAGTTCGAGGAAATCTACAAGCTCTCGGTCGTTGAAATTCCGACCAATGTGCCGGTCGGCCGCAATGACCAGGATGACGAAGTCTATCGCTCGGCGGCGGAAAAATACGAGGCCGTCGCAACCCTGATCGCCGAGTGCCGCGAGCGCGGACAGCCAGTGCTCGTCGGCACCACCAGCATCGAGAAAAGCGAGGTCATCAGCGCGCTGCTGAAATCCAAGAAGGTGCCGCATAACGTGCTCAATGCACGCTTTCATGAACAGGAAGCCGGCATCGTCGCCGATGCCGGTGCACCAGGTGCGGTGGTCATTGCCACCAACATGGCCGGGCGCGGCACGGATATTAAACTCGGCGGCAATCTCGACATGCGCCTTGCCAAACGCCTCGAAGGCGTGACCGATGAGGCCGAACGCGCGCGCATCGAGGCGGATATTCGCGCGGAGATCGCCATTGCACATGAGCAGGTGAAAGCCGCTGGCGGCCTGTTCGTGATCGGCACTGAACGCCATGAGAGCCGACGCATCGACAATCAGTTGCGCGGCCGCTCCGGCCGCCAGGGCGACCCCGGCGCATCGCGCTTCTTCCTCTCGCTCGAGGATGATCTGATGCGCATTTTCGGCTCCGACCGCATGGGCAGCATGTTGCAGCGGCTTGGCTTGCAGGAAGGCGAGGCGATCATCCACCCCTGGATCAACAAGGCGCTCGAAAAAGCCCAGAAGAAAGTCGAGGCGCGGAATTTCGACACGCGCAAGAATTTGCTGAAATATGACAATGTCATGAACGATCAGCGGCGCGAAGTGTATGCGCAGCGCCGGGAATTCATGAAGGCCGAGGATGTCTCGGATGTGACCGCGGATATGCGGGCAGATATTCTCGCTGCCCTGGTCAGCCGGCGGATTCCTGAAAAAGCCTTTGCCGAGCAATGGGAGAGTGCTGAACTCGCCGCCGATGTCGAACGGGTGTTCGGCCTCGATCTGCCGGTCGCCGCATGGGCCGCCGAAGAGGGGATGGATGAACATGGCATCACCGAGCGCCTGACCGCGGCGATCGATGCGCATGTCGCCGCGAAAACCGCCCGCTTCGGCACCGAATTCATGCGCTACCTGGAAAAATCAATTTTGCTCCAAGTGCTCGATCAGATTTGGAAAGAGCATCTTCTCGCTTTGGATCATTTGCGCCAGGGCATCGGGTTGCGGGCTTACGGCCAGCGCGACCCGCTGAACGAATATAAAAGCGAGGCTTTCGCTTTATTCACCGCCATGCTGGAAGATTTGAAAGAACGCGTGACCACCATGCTCTGCCATGTCGAGCTGGCCGAGTCCCCCGAAGCCTTGCCGCCCCCCGTGCTGAACCAGGCCAACTGGGTTGAAAGCCACCCCGATCCGGACCGGCTCGGCGGCGCACCGCTCGCCGACCTCGCGCTCGCGGAACCGGCCATATTCAATGATCAGCCGCCGGCCATGGTCATGCCCTACCGTGCCGATGAGATTGACCCGGACCGCCCGGAAACCTGGGTTACCACGCCGCGTAACGCACTCTGCCCGTGCGGCTCGGGCAAGAAATACAAGCACTGCCACGGCCGGGCGTGATTGCAAGGTTGCTGGTCGGGCTGCGCCGCTTAGCAGCGTCACATAATGGGGCGATGCTTGGCATCGCCCTTCTTTGCATTATCGCCAATCTGATCCCGCTGACCGGCTGGTTCAATGCCGACCCGTTTTTGTTCATGAGCGGGCTTGGACAAAATATGGGCGGCGGGCTCTATCCAGGCTCGCCCGGCTGGAACGACCCGACTGTCGCCTACATCACCCAGCCTTTGGGCTATTTAAGTGCGCATGACTGGCTGCACTTCATTGTGCCCTGGTGGAACCCCTATTCGGGCCTGGGCATGCCACTGGCTGCTGAAATGCAGGCTTCATCGTTTTTCTTTCCCTTCATATTGCTTCTGCATTTCCATAATGGCCGGCTGTTGCTGCGCATTTCTCTGCAAGCCATGTCCGGGATTTTTACCTATGGCCTGCTGATCGAGCTTGGCCTTGTGCGCGCTGCCGCCCTCGCCGGGGCCATCTTATTCGCGCTCAACGGCACCTTCATTCTCGATCCGCATGCCGCCATCGCACCTTTGCCGTTTCTGCCTTTATTGCTGCTCGGCATCGAACGTGCAGCCGGTGCGGCGACTCAAGGACGCACCGGCGGCTGGGCCTTGGTGACCATTGCCGTCGCTTACGCCTTATATGCGGGCTATCCTGAAACGGCCTATCTGGATGGTTTGCTGGCCGTGTTGTGGGCTGCATGGCGGTTTTTGCCAATGCCGATGGCAGGCAAAAAGCGCTTCTTCGGCAAACTCGCCCTGGCGGCCCTCATTGGAGTGGGGATTGCTGCACCCTTGGTCGTGCCATTTTTGAGTTATCTGCAGTCGGCTTATATCGGGGCCCATAACGGCCTGTTCGCGCATAATATCCTGCCCAATACCGCCGCACCGCTGCAGATTTTCCCCTATATTTATGGTCCGATCGGGATAACGCCGCCCGCCGCTGTGCAACCATTCCTCGACCATGCTGGCATTTTGGGTGACTGGAGCTGGGGGCAGCTCGGTGACTGGTTTGGCATTCTGCCGGCTTTCCTCGCCTTATTCGGGGCATTTGTCGGCACCAAGCAGCGCGGCCTTAGGGTCTCGCTGGCGCTGTTTGTGCTGTTCTGGGAAGCCCGGCTCTTCGGGGTGCCCGGATTTGCCTTTCTAGCCGCTCATATCCCTGGTGTTGCCAGTGCCGATACCACCCGCTTCATCGGCCCGGCGTTGGAATTTGCTGTCTTCACGCTCGCAGCTTTCGGCATCGATGGTTTTGCCACCAGCATCAAACCGATATCAAGGCAGACGCTCATCATTGGTGCGGCGTTCTGCATCATCGGCGTATTATCGATCCTTCCTGCACGCCATTACATCGCGCTGTGGTATACGGAGCAGCCGCATTTTCTGAAGTTTACACTGATATGGGCCATCTGGTCGGGAGTTGCCCTGCTGGTCAGCGGGCTGATCCTGCTCAGTCGTCCGACCGCCCGGCGGGCAGCCTATCTCGCAACAATCGTCGGACTTGATGCCATGGCGGGATTCATGCTGCCGCAATTGGCCGGTGTCCGGCACGGTCACGCGGATTTGGCGGGTATCCGTTATTTGCAGGCCCATCAAGGTCTTTCGAGGTTTTATACATTCGGGCCGTTCGCACCGAATTACGGCGCGCGCTATGGTCTTGCCTCCCTGAATTACTCTGCCTTGCCGGTGCCCATGGCATCGACTTTATTCATCCAGAACCAGCTTTTCCCGACCGCTGACACCATCACCTTTGCCGGCGACGAGGCCAGCCAATTGAGTGCGTTCAATACGCATCGGGCCGGCTATGAAGCCGCATCTATTAAATATTTGCTGTTCCCGCCAGGTGCCAATCCCTTTGTACAGGTCATGACCGCATCGATCGGTACAGCGCGCGTCAAACCAGTGGCATTGTTTCCGGGCCAGAGCATTTCCGGCACAATGCCGCTCCCCGCATCCCACGGCGCCGACCTGCCGGCGATCCTGATCGAAGTAGGCACATATGGCGGTGCATCACGCGGCATCCTGAATGTGCGTGTTTGTACTGCAACAGATTGCGCAATCGGCCATGGCGACATCGCCAATGCCGGCGACAATAATTATTTCGCCATCAAGTTTGAACAACCGCTTGCCATCGGCAATGCTTCATCACTGACCTATCAGCTCGATTTCGCCAGCGGCAACCAAGTCGCCATCTGGTTCACAACCGAACAGGGCGCCCACGAACATGTTCTAACACCAGCAGGCACCACGCCGGGCCTTGCACCGCTGTTAGGGCTGGAAGGTGTCGTACCTGCGGGCGCGCCGATATTGGTTTTTTCCAACCCTTCAATGAATATTTTCAAACTGCCCAATGCTAAGCCCTACATGGCGGTGAGTGGCGGTTCCTGCCGGTTGAAAATATCATCGCGCCAATCAGCAACCGCGCAATGCACCGCACCTGCGACATTAATCCGGCGCGAAGTCTTTTTCCCCGGATGGCAAGCGCACATCAATGATCACCCCGCACCGATCAGTGCGTATCATGACACCTTCCAGGCGATCAATTTACCAGCCGGGACCAGCGCAATCCGCTTTTCCTACGAACCACCCCATACAATGGCTTCCGTCATCGTCGCACTCATATCGGCCTTTGTCTGGGTCGCCTTCGCACTGACCCAGCGCCGGGCGGGCAACACCGGCGCTCTGACCATTCCGCAATCGGCTTGGCTCCAGCGCGCCGCGCAGATCGATCTGTCCAAACGATCACGCGCGATTTTACCGATCGCCTTCATCGGCTTGGTTGCCCCTTTGGGCCTATATTTGGCGCTGGCCACACCGCCGGGTGACGTCGCGGACGAACCGGCTCAATTGGTGCGCGCGGCGGCCTTACTGCACGGCACATTGATCGGCGAACGCCGCGTGGTCACGACACCCCAAGGCCCGAGCGTGACGGCTGGGATGCGCGTTAATCTCGCCGTACCCCGCGCCGGCTTTAATCCGTTCATTCCTCTGACCAAGGCCAATTTTGAGCAAAAACAGCGCACCAGCTGGGTGCAGCCGCATATATTTGTTAGCATCGCACCCTTGGCGATTTATTTTCCCATTTTCTATGTCCCCTCGGCGATCGGGCTCGGTGCCGGGCATGTCATCGGCCTGTCACCTTTCAACAGTTATTTTTTAGCGAGGCTGCTCAATCTGGCGACCTATCTGGCGCTCGGTCTGACGGCACTCATATCCGCGCAGCGCGGCCGGACAATGATTTTTCTGACTCTCAGCCTGCCCATGGCATTATCGCTCGGCGCATCGTGCAACCCGGACGGATTGCTCATCGCGACCGCCGCCGTGGCTGCTGCTTTTTTCACTCGCCCGCGGACCGACCGATCATTGATCTGGGCAGGATTATGCATCGGCCTCGTCATTCTGGTGAAACCGCCTTACGCCCTGCTCGCCTTGCCGGCCTTGCTGCCCTTGCCGCCCCTGCGCGCCTGGGTGGCTGAACACAGGATATTGCTGCGGCGTCTTGGTCGTGTGGTTCTGATCTGCCTGCCCGGTTTGTTATGGTTCGGCTACGCCATGATCGTCGTGGCCGCACCGGTCGGGCGTCTGCCTTATCATGGTGGCCCGTTTTGGCCCGGCAATCCGGCACGGCTGTTTTCATCGACCGACCCCGCCGCCCAGCTGCATGTGCTGGCAGCACAGCCATGGGGCATCCTGAAACTCATCACCCATTCGATTCTGACCAATGGCAATTTGGTGCAGGAAATGATCGGTGTGCTGGGCTGGCTGGATTTCTTTTTGCCCGCACCGCTCTACACGATCTGGATGATCGGCGCCGCCGGCGCTCTCCTGGCCGACCTGCTGGATCCCACGCCCGTTCTCTGGTCATGGCGGGATGCCAGCCTGATCGCATTGGCACTGGCCGGCACGATGATTCTGGTCTGGCTCAGCCAATATCTCGACTGGACAAATGTCGGTCTGGCGGAAGTGGATGGTCCAACCGGCCGCTATGTGCTGCCGCTACTACCCTTCATCGCCTTGGGGCTGCCTTTGATCAGGCTGCCCGGCAGCCAATATGTGCGCGCGGCCGCAACCTGCCTGCCGATCCTGGCTGCCGCCGTGACGCTGATCATGCTGCCCCACGCCGTCGCGCTGCATTTTCAGATCAGATAGCAGGGCCCACGCACGCGCGAGCAATGTCCATCGGGTCCTGCGTCAAGGCGTCATGCCCCCATGCCATAGCCGCCAGGTCCCGATATGACTTTCATGGCGTGCAGCCTCTGCTGCCTTCAGCGCCAGTGCCGCGCGCGTCATCAGCCCCTGCGCCTGCTCACCACCGGGCCAACGCGTGGCAATGCCGACAGCCGGGTTCAACATCCCCTCGCCGGCCGGCAAGGCGCGCAAGAGAACCGGCAGACGCTGACAAAGCCGGGCTGCCCGCTCGGCACCCGTGAGATGATCCATCCCGTCGCACCAGGCGAGGTAGCGCGTCGGCGAAAGCCGGCCCAGAACGTCGCTCGGGCGGAATGTCTCACGCAATTCCTCCGCCGCCAGACGCACTAATTCATCGCGCAATGGGCCATCCTTCGTTTGCAGACCGATCAGCAGCATGGTGCCGGGGGCGGCCTCGACATCCAGCCGGTCCAGCCGGCGCGACACCTCATCGTAAAATGCCATCTCGGTCCAGAATCCGGTCACGCCGTCGATGCTGGCCGCAAGGTCGGTCGGTTTAGAGGCGGGATTGAGGCGCATCAGCTCCGTCAGGAGAGGGCCGATCGCCGTCATCAGCGCCTCATCAGCCTCCGCGAACGGCGCCGCGTGAGGCGCCCGCACCAGCCGCAATTGTCGGCCCAGCCCCAGACCCCGCTCCAATCCGATCGCCAAGGTCAGCAGCCGGTTTGGCGCAATCGGGCGGTCAAGCACCGCGTGGTCGGGAAAACGTGCCATGATCGTCGGGTCCGATGGCGCGCCGGGCGGTGCCCCCTCACCCGCCAAAATGAACGCCGCTTCGGCACCGAACAGCCGGGCCAGCATGGCCAAAGCCACTGCCAACCCTGCCTCGTTTGGAGCCACCGCGGCAATGCAAGCCAGAACATCCTGGAGTATCGGCAAGCGCGGATCAGCTGGCAGGAACGCTGGCAAACCAGCCGCAACCGTGGCCTTGCGACCCACGCGCTTTGACACTGCTCCAAAATTCATCGCCCTGCTTCACCCACCCGCGAGGCTCATGCCCAGAGGCGTGAGCGCATTCAGCCCGATTGACCGCAAAGGCAGTATTGATGAAATTGGTAAACAGGGCGTTACCAAAACCGGTCACAGTTCCGTCACTTGCCCTGGAACATGCCTCAGATCATGAGATATGGGCTAAACCTACACGAGGAGACATAGTCGATGAAAGCACTCTATCACGCGCATGCCTTCGCCACCGGCGGCCGCACGGGCCACGCCGAGACCGACGACGGCAAATTGAACCTTACCCTGTCGACGCCGAAAGAACTTGGCGGCGATAGCGGCCCCGGCACCAACCCCGAGCAGCTTTTCGCCGCTGGTTATTCGGCCTGCTTCCTCGGCGCGATGAAGTTCGTGGCCGGCCAAGCCAACATTAAAATCCCCGAAGACACTAAGGTTTCAACCAAAATCGGCATCGGCCCGCGCGATGACGGTGAAGGCTTCGGCATTACCGCCGACATGACGATCAAAATCCCCGGCATGGACCATGAGGAAGCCAAAAAACTGGTGCATAAAGCATCGATCGTGTGCCCCTATGCCCATGCCACCAAAGGCAATGTTCACACCGAGCATCACGTCGAGGTCTAGAGCGTTTTCCGATCAATCGGAAACGCTCTAGCTTATATTTTGGCGAGCAACTTTATCCGATCAGGTTGAATCTACGATTCAACCTGATCGGATGTTGCTCTAGATCGATATTGGTTGAGATGGAGTCTCGTGACTCCAGCTGAACCAATGAAATTGATCACCAAAATTTACATGGAGCGTGTCGTTGTAGATCGATCACGCTCTACAGCGAAAAATAATCGACCAAATCGCGCCATCCTGTGAGCTTCGTCACAATCGAATTGGTGGATCCGAGGCATAAATGATTGTCAGCACAGTTCGGGCAGGCGCTTAATCCGGCCTTACCGAACTGTGACAGACGCCCCTCTGACGTGCGCCGGCGGTTCCCAGACTCACCCGGCGCTGAAGGTTCCTACCTTCATACAACCTTTACGCCAATGGCTTCGGCCATTGGCTTTTTTTTACTTCGCGGCGCAGGCGCTTGGCGGAATCACTAATTTTGTCAATTTGCCGCTCATCACGAAATCACCGAAATCGAGCATGATGTTATCGGCAACACCGTTGCTGTAATAGCGCATCTGAGTGCGGAAATCCGGATCTTCATCGGTTGGATCGCGCTTGTAAAAAGCAATATCCACATCCGCACTGGGCAGCGCCGATAAGGATGGGAAGCTTGACGCCGCGGGCTTCAATAATTTGGTGATCGCCACGAATGTATGCTCCGCACCGTGTTTGGATGTGCCATCGAACAAAGGTGGCGCGATGAATTTTTTCCCCGCCTCGCCAGCATCGATCAGCGCCGCCGTGTGGGCCATGGGAAACAAGGTGCCTTTCGGCAAGGTCAGAACCCGTCCCTTCGGGGTCGTGTAAACCACTGTGATGATGCCGCCGGCACCCCGGGTCGCTGTTCCGGCATCGTTGGTCTCAGTTTTGCCATCCTCGCTCTGCTGCAAATTGAAGCTCAGACTATGGCCATCTTTGGCCTCCCAGGTGACGTAATCGCTCACCGAACGCGTCAGGCTGCCATCTTCATTTCGGATCAACAATGTCATCCGCTGGGTAACACCCCAGGCATGGCAGGTTTCCAACGCGTCAAATTGCATCAGCCCGGTGGCACCGGTCACGCTATGGCCGCGCACTTTTGCCAAACGAAGATCATACGTCGCGGTCTGGCCGGTCAGTGCCGCATCGGCATGCGCGACCCTGACCAGGAGCAGTATGAGCAAACCAACACATAGAATTTTGCCGAATATATTCATGGACCGCGTCGCCTCCGGCCGCCACCGCGGCGTTTTTCAGGGTCATAGCCGCCGCCGCCCGGGCCGAGCGGCTGGGGTGTCGTATCGCGCCGCGCGCGCGGGCCGGCGGGCGGCGGTGCTATGCCTAAATCCAGCGCCTCCAGCCGCTTGATTTCATCGCGCAATCTGCCCGCTTCCTCAAACTCGAGATTGGCCGCGGCATTGCGCATGCGGGTTTCCAATATCGCCATCGTCGCTTTTAGGTCTTTGCCGATAAATTCATCAATTCCGCTATCCTTGATCGGTGCGACAGTGACGTAATCCTGTTCGAACACCGAATGGATAATCTCACCGACATTTTTACGGATCGATTGCGGTGTAATGCCATGCGCCTCGTTCCAAGCGGTTTGCTTGGTGCGCCGGCGGGCGGTTTCCTCGATCGCACGGGTCAGGCTGCGGGTCATGGTATCGGCGTATAAAATCACCCGGCCATCAATATTGCGCGCCGCCCGGCCGATGGTTTGCACCAAGGAGGTCACTGAACGCAAAAATCCTTCTTTGTCGGCATCAAGAATGGCCACCAGCATGCATTCGGGAATATCGAGCCCTTCGCGCAGCAGATTGATGCCCACGAGGACGTCATAGACGCCCAGACGCAAATCCCGAATAATCTCGATCCGCTCAAGCGTATCGACATCTGAATGCAGATAGCGGACCTTCAATCCTTGTTCGGTCAAATATTCGGTGAGTTCCTCGGCCATGCGCTTGGTCAAAGTGGTCACCAGAACCCGCCCGCCTTTGGCCGCCACAAGCCGGCATTCGCCGAGCAGATCATCGACCTGATGTTCAACCGGACGGATTTCGGTAATCGGGTCAACAAGCCCGGTCGGGCGGATCACCTGTTCGGCAAATGAACCGCCGGTGCGCTCCATTTCCCAAGGCCCCGGCGTTGCCGATACAAACACGGTTTGCGGGCGAAAACTCTCCCACTCCTCGAATTTGAGCGGCCGATTATCGATGCAGGAAGGCAACCGAAACCCATATTCCGAGAGGATCGATTTGCGGGCAAAATCGCCTTTATACATGCCGCCGATCTGCGGCACCGTGACGTGACTTTCATCGACGATCAATAAAGCATTCGCCGGTAGATATTCAAACAAGGTCGGCGGCGGTTCACCGGGTTCGCGACCCGAGAGATAACGCGAGTAATTCTCGATGCCTTTGCAGGCGCCGGTGGTTTCCATCATTTCGATATCGAATGTGGTGCGCTGCTGCAGGCGTTCGGCTTCGAGCAATTTGCCGCCCGCAACAAATTCATCGAGCCTGATTTTCAGCTCGGTCTTGATCTGCTTGACCGCCTGGGTCAGCGTTGGCCGCGGTGTGACATAATGGCTATTGGCGTAAATGCTGATCTGCTCAAGCGTCGCGGTACGCTCACCGGTCAGTGGATCAAACTCGCTGATCTGCTCGATCTCATCGCCGAACAAAGTCACCCGCCAGGCACGATCCTCATATTGGCTGGGAAAAATATCGACATTTTCGCCACGCAGCCGAAACGTGCCGCGCTGAAAGGCGGCATCATTGCGGCGATATTGCAATTCCACCAGCGCCTTGGCTAATGTATCCCGATCGATCCGGCCACCCGCCTCCAGCCGGACCACCATATTACCGTAAGTCTCAACCGAACCGATGCCGTAAATGCAGGATACCGAAGCCACAATAATCACATCGCCGCGTTCGAGCAGCGCCTGTGTGGCGGCATGGCGCATCCGGTCGATCGCCTCGTTAATCTGACTGTCTTTTTCGATATAGGTATCGGTGCGCGCAACATAGGCTTCAGGCTGATAGTAATCATAATAACTGACGAAATATTCAACCGCGTTATCGGGGAAAAACGATTTCATTTCGCTATAGAGCTGGGCGGCCAATGTTTTATTCGGCGCCAGCACCAAAGCCGGGCGTTGAATCGCCTCGATCACCTTGGCCATGGTGAAGGTTTTGCCCGAGCCTGTGACACCGAGCAAAACTTGGTCCCGGTCGCCATTTTCGATGCCGCCGAGCAATTGCCGAATGGCGTTGGGCTGATCGCCGGCGGGCTCATAGTCGGATTTGATGGTCAGAGGCTTAAGCAGCGGGCGCGGCGCCGGTCTTTCAGGAATGAAAGCAACCGGCGCCGGCTTGATCAAACTGTCGGGCAAGGCGCGTTATGTCTTGCTTTTGGCAACGAGGGTCTTGAGCTCATCCATCGCTTCGGAGAAACGATGATTCAAACGCTCCATCGCCTCGCCGTTTGATTTCTGAATAAGATCGCCCAGTTCGCGCATATTGGTCACCGCACTCTCATAAGCCTGCTTGAGCAATTCGGCCTGCTTGGCGGCGCGTGCCGCCGGCGCATCGGACACCGAGACCGATTTCAACTGACCCGAGACATCGGCCATGGTTTTTTGCATGATTTCCATATGCCGGCGGGCCACTGCCTGCGCCCCTTCGAGGGCGACGCGGTTGGCCTCCGACAATGCTTCCAAATTGCGCCGGTGGGCGGCAAGCACCACATCCATGCCCGGCATGGCGGGCATTTTCATGTCTGAAAACAACTTGCTGAAATCGAAATTCGGCATCATTGCCGCCATCGGATTGGGCATTTTCGGGGCGGCCGCTGCGGGCTCGCTCTCGGGTTTTGCGTGTGGTGTTTTGGCCATGGTCGCTATCTCCTTGTTTCGGATGGCCCCTGAGGAGCCTTGGTTCAGCAGCAACATCACGGAGGCGGACACCCCATCAAAGCAGCTGGTCTTCAGACTCCGCAGGCGGATTGAACGGCACGTCTTCCTCGGTCGGCATGATCGTCTCGGCCTCATCCCGGCCGCCAAACTGGCGTGCCGCCTGATCGGCCCTGGTCAGCGCGCTATCCAAGGCCGCCATGGTCGCCGACAGATCCGGATTTTCATCCCGTGCCCATGCTCTCATGGTCCAGGCCCATACGGCAAGCAGACCACGCTTACGAAGCTCGCCCCGCAAGCCTTGTGCAGAAACCCCGGCCCCTTCAAGCATCCAGCCCATCGAGCGCAAATTCGCCCGCGCGAGGAATTTCATCAGCTCAGGATGAAATGGCGCAAATCGCCCCAGGGCCATAACCCCAGCCCGGTGGGTCTGCAAAAAATCCACCCGGCGCATCAACACATCAAACAACCGGTCTTTTACCGTGCCGTCCTGCATGGCACCTGTGAGGGCATAGGCGTCGGCCAATTGCCCAAAGCGGGCTAAAATCTGTCCTCGACAGGAAAATCGCTTGCGCGCCAAAGCCAGATCGATATTCCCAGCGCGCGCCGCAGCGGCCGGTGAAACACGCGCCCAGCCTTGCTCGCCCGCCATGGCAAACGCCGCGGCGACGAGGGCTTTGTCGAAATCATCATCAAGGTTCATCGCCAAAATGTAGGATGAGTGGGATGAATTGCCAATCGCAATTCGAAAATGCTCAAATCCGCTCGCTGATAAGGATGGCCAATTTGCAGCCCGCCTTGATGATGCCGGTCAGAACCTTGTATCCTGGCGTCAGTTCCGCTTCATGGGCGAGCCCGATATCGCGATGTTCAAGTTCCTCGGCCCGAAACCCGGCAATGGTCTCGCGCAAGGGCGCTTCATCCGCGCCCAGCGTTGCTTCCTGGCTGGCATAATGGGCATCGATCGTCTCCTCCACGGCAACCGTGCAGGCCATCGCCGCGCGCGGGCCCATGGCCGCCGTGGCGGCACCAAGCGCAAAACCCGCCACCCGCCAGAACGGCAGCAAGGCCGTGGGCCGCACCCGCCTGGTCGTAATCAGCTGTGAGAACACGTCCAGATGATGCTGCTCCTGCTCCTTCATGTGCTGCAAAATCGCCGCATGCTTGGATTTGCCGAGCACGGCCAGTTGCCCGGCATAAATCTGCGCGGCGCCATATTCACCGGCGTGATCAACCCGGATGTAGCGCTCGATCGTCTGCCGCGCGGACGCGGCACCTGGAAGCGGGTTGGGCTCGTTCATGCTGCTGTGCTCCTGCTGGACCATAAATAGGCACTCAGGCCGGCGGCGAAAGAGAGTGCGAAGAGCATGTTCATGAATGCCATCGACAGCTTCAGACCGGGGATCAGGAAGGTCGGGTCATCGCAGGGTTTTGCCGGATGCAGCGGCATGGCACCGAAACTCGGCGGCGCGATATTGCATTCGGGCAGCGGGCTGACCCACCAGCGATATTCAACGCCGATATGGACAAAGGCAATCGCCGCATCACCCAGCAAGGCGACAGCGGCTAACCAGAGCGCCCAGCGCGCGGGCACGCGCGGCACAAGGCACGCGACCAGACCCAGGGCAATCACCACCCGATACGGCCAGCGCTCCAACAGACAGAGCGGACAGGGCACCAGCATCAAATGAAATTCGGCGAAATACGCAACGGCCAGTGCCGCCAGAGCCAAACCGGCGGCAATGACACCGGCACTGCGATGAGACGGGTTTTTCACCCGAGCGCCTTGGCGGCCGCCATCACCTCTGCGGCGTGGCCCGGCACTTTCACATTATGCCAGATTTTCGCGATTTTGCCCTTTGCATCGATCAGAAAGGTACAACGCTCGATGCCCATATATTTTTTGCCATACATCGATTTCTCGACCCAGGCGCCAAACCGTTCGGTCACGTCAGTGCCGAAATCCGAAGCCAAAGGAAATTTCAAATCATATTTCGCGGCGAATTTCTCGATCGGCGGCATTTTATCCTTCGACACACCGATCACCTCGATGCCGATATGGCCCAGTTGCGGCAATGCCTCCTGAAACGCACAGGCCTCCTTCGTGCACCCAGGCGTGTCGGCTTTCGGATAAAAATACAGCACGAACGGCTTGCCCTTCAGGGTTTTCAGTGCCGCCCGCCGCCCGCCCGAGGCCGGCATATCGAAATCGGGGCATTTATCCCCCTCGTTCACATTCGAGACACTCACGCTCATGGATTGATCTCCTCAGGGTTGCCGACATGGCGGATGAAGCAGGCGCGGACATGGCTTGAAGCCGCTTTCATGGTGGCGTGCAATTGCGCGAGGTCAAGCGTGCC
>NCAP01000065.1 GCA_002255495.1 Rhodospirillales bacterium 20-60-12
GCCGATAGCCCGTCGCCGATCCGGTCGGTCAAGCAGGCGCCAACCAGGCGTTCGGCAGCGTCACGGAACTCGACCAGCCATGTTTCAATGGGGGTGTCCTCGACCATCGCCCGGTAATCATAAAAGCTCATGCTCGCCATGTCGCCTTCGGCGTGCCGGACCTGCTGATAGCGTTGGAACAAATGATATTGCTCAGCGGTGGCCCGCGGCGGGGTTTCATAGGCGACCAGATCCTGATTGATCTGCGCGATGCGCTTTTGGGTCCGGTTGGGCGTGAAGGACGCGGCGATGATGCGGATTGGCACGCAGGCCTGGCAGCCCGGGCAAACCGGCGCGTAAGCGATATTGTGGCTGCGCCTGAACCCGCCGCGTGACAGCCGGTCATGCAGGCTCTCGGCCGAGACGCCGGATAATTCGGTGACGATTTTGCGTTCGGTGCGTCCCGCAACATAAGGGCAGGGCAGGGGCGCTGTGGTGTAGAAGAAATTTGGCCGGCGTGGCGAGCGAAAACTCACGGTGCCGCCACCTGGCGAAGGGCGGTTTTATGCACAACCACCAATCCCGATAGAATGTCATGCCCGGTCCGCCGCCTTTTGGTCACGAGCACAACAAGCAAGGGCAGCAGCCCGAAGGCAAAGGTGAGCCCAAGGAGTAATGTCCAGACGAGTGCCTGGGCTAAAGAGGGGCGGCTGAGATTGGCATCCTGCCGCACCGCCAGACCGAGCGCGGCCTGCCCTGGAGATGCGCCTGATCCGGCTATCCACACGGTGTAGTATATGAACGGCATGATCGGCAGGATATGCAGGAGTAAAAACCCGAACCCAAGCGTCACCACGCCTATAATCGTGATACTGAACACCGCAGCCAAATCGATCAGTAAAATTAATACAACATCGATGCAAAATGCGACAATCCGGCGCGGCCAAACATCTCTGGTCAGCCAGTCATCCGTCATCATCGGATCGGCTTGTCCAATCGTGAATCCCTGGATCATGACCTGATTTCCAACACGAGCATAATATGGCGCGGCGGGGCGTTGGGTGCAACTATTGAGTCATAAAACCACTATTAAACCGGCATTTTGTCAGCCTCTCCGACATCCCAGTGGAGTGACAACCCTACCAAGAGCACAAACAAAGCGAGGTCAGCCAGGCCAACAAATATATAATGTGCATACGGGGTCAGTATTTCTGCCGGCATAAGAAACACCAGTAACGCGATCAAAATCTCGCTGAATGTGAAATAGCCCCTGCTGGCCGCTATTTTCTCGGCCAACAACAATAAAGCAACGCTGAGGGCGGGCGAATCATAGACATAAGCATGTGGGCTGGCGACAAATGTGCCAGCCAGCAGGGCCGCCACGGCCAACCGGTATGGTGCGGCCCGGAACACTCTGAAGCAGGCCAGCATGATGCCGGCGCTGGCAATCAATTGCAGTATGTCGGCAATTCTCCGGCTGAAGCCGAGCGACTGGGCGGTCGCGTCGATTGTGGTCATCGTGCTGTCCAGATTGCCGTGATTGCTGAACATCAAATCCTGATAATGCGGCAAAGCGTGCAGCCAGGTGAGCCACAGCCCCGGCGGGAAGGCGAGGCAGGACAGCAGGATCAGCGCGGCGGTCGTTAAAATGGCTGTCAAAATCGTCCGCCATGCGCCGAGCGCGAGCAACGCGACCGGAACCAGAATGCCGATTTGTGGTTTGAGCGTGAGGAGTCCGAAGAGCAATCCCGCCAGCACAGGCCGCCCTCGTAGCAGCGCGAAGCCACCGATCAGCAAAGCCGAGGTGAAATAGCCGGTTTCACCATCGATCAGATTGATCATGCTGGCCGGCGCCAAGAGCACGAAAACCAGCCCAAACACGCGCCAATTTCGATGATGTTGCAATATGCCCCACACCGCCCACCCGAGCGCCACAGCCGACAGGCCGCTCCATAAAATCTGCGCCAGAGGGTAATTCAAAAGCCCGAGCGGCCAGATGAAAAGCAGGAAGTCGGGCGGGTAGGGGAAAGGATAGAGAGAGGCGAATTTCGGGCCGATCTGGTGCTGAAACGGCCCGAGCAGATCAGGCCGGTAAACCTGAGCGATCGGATGCGTGCGGGCGAACAGGGCAAAGGATCGCAGGCCGAAAAAATCCGGGTAGAAGGGCTTGTTAATGCGGACCAGCGCCTGGATGATCACGACGCCGAACATGACCGCAAAGCCCATTGCAATCAGCACCACCAGGCGCACTGCCTTGCCGTGAATCGGCCAGGTCGGTGCTGGCTCTGTCGCTTGCTCGCTCATCGCACCCCGCTTTGCTCGAACCACCTGGGTTTGGCGGCTGTGTTTTGACCCTGACCGGTCTGATCCTCTATCGAGGACATGGAATGCCTTGCCCGCTAATGGGCAGCAAGTGTGGATACGGCAAATGCAGAATCAATCGTCACCGAAACCGACCGGACCATTGGCCGGTATCAAAATATTCGACCTCACGCGCATATTGGCAGGGCCGACCTGCGTGCAGATGCTGGCCGATCTCGGCGCTGATGTCATTAAAATCGAGAAGCCCGGCACCGGTGATGACACGCGCGGCTTCGCCCCCCCTGCCATGCCCGGCACCAACGAGGCGGCCTATTTTGCGGGCGCCAACCGCAACAAGAAATCACTGACGCTGGATATCGCCAAACCGGAGGGCCAGGAGATTGCCCGCCGGTTGATCGCCGAGTGCGACATATTGGTGGAGAATTTCAAAGTGGGGGCGCTCGCCAAATACGGGCTCGATTATGCCAGCCTGCATGCCAGCTATCCGGGACTGGTTTATTGTTCGATCACCGGCTTCGGCCAGACCGGCCCGTATGCGCCGCGCCCCGGATATGATGGGTTGATCCAGGCGATGGGCGGTGTGATGAGCCTGACCGGGGAGCCCGATGGCCCGCCGCAGAAAGTCGGCATTCCGGTGGCCGATATGTTTGCCGGCCTGTATGGTTGTATCGGCGTGCTCGCCGCCTTGCGCCACCGCGAAGCGACCGGCCTTGGCCAGCAGGTCGATATCGGCATGCTTGATACCCATGTCGCGTGGCTGGCCAATCAGGGCATGAATTATCTGGCGACCGGCCAGAACCCGACCCGCTTGGGCAATCAGCACCCTAATATCGTGCCCTATCAGCAATTCGCGACAAAAGACGGATTTATCATCCTCTCGATCGCCAACGACCCGACCTTTGTGCGGTTTTGCGAAAATTTCGGCGTCGCCCATCTGCTCGCCGATGAGCGCTTTGCCACCAATGAAGCCCGCGTCGCCAATCGCGCATTCGTGACCGATAGTTTATCGCCGGTATTGCAGGCTCAGCCGACATCCTGGTGGCTTGAACGGCTGGAGGCTCTGAAAATCGGCTGCGGGCCGATCAATAATCTTGATCAGGTCTTTGCCGACCCCCAAGTGATCAATCGTGGAATGGTTATTGAAATGGCGCATGGCAGTGGCACGGACATCAAACTCATTGCCAACCCGGTTAGATTATCTGAAACCCCGGTCGATTATCGTCTGCCGCCCCCGATGCTTGGTGAGCATACAATGCATGTTTTGACCCAAAGATTGGGTCTTGATGATGCGGCCATCGCCGCCTTGCGCGCGCGGGGCGTGGTTTAGCTTTGATCGTCCGATCGATCATTGACGAAAATCGACTTATTTGAAGGATCAATTCTATGGCGCGCCAGGGCTCCCTGCCTTATCTCCTCGGCTCTGATTTTCACCGCCTTGCCTATGTCGAATTCGGTAATCCGGCTGCCCCGGCGGTCTTATGTGTTCATGGCCTGACCCGTTCGGGCCGCGATTTTGACGCGCTGGCCGAATATCTGGCCGCACAGTTTCACGTCATCTGCCCCGATCTGCCGGGCCGCGGTAAATCCGACTGGTTGCCCGATTCAGCGCTTTATCAGCCGGCAAGTTACGTGGTCGCGCTGGCGCATTTGCTGGCTGCGATCAACAAGCCCGTTGCTTGGGTCGGCACGTCTTTGGGTGGCATTTGCGGCATAATGGTCGCATCGGCCGCTCACGCGCCGGTCACGCGTCTGGTGCTCAACGATGTCGGCCCGCATATCCCGGCGGCCTCGCTGGCACGGATCCGCGATTATCTCGGCAACGGACCCGAGACATTTGCCACGATGCGGGAACTGGAGGCCCATTTGCGCCAGATCCACGGCGCGTTCGGCCCGCTCAGCGACCAGCAATGGGCGCATCTGGCCCGATTTTCCGCCCGCCCGGTCCTGCATGGGGGATTTGCCCTGCATTACGACCCGAAAATCGCCGAGCCGATACGCTCATCGGTCAGTCTCGATGTTGAACTCGGCCCGATCTGGGATCGGATTAACGTGCCCGTCCTGGCGATCAGGGGCGCGCAAAGTGATCTGCTGCTCCCTGAAACATTGGAACGCATGGCAAATGACGGCGCTGAGACCTTAATCGTGCCGGATACCGGCCATGCGCCGGCTCTGATGGATATCGCGACCATGAGCGTCATTCGCGATTTTCTTCTGCCTTAGAGCGTGACCGTTTTGTCGATCAATTTTATTGGTTTAGCGGGAGTCAAGCGACTCCATCTAAACCAATATTGATCTAGCATCTCATGAGCCGGGTCCTGACCAAGAGCGAAAAACCCGAGCGCAAACCCGCACCGACTTGGCGCCGTGTCATGATCTCGGCGGCACTGGCGATTTCCACCGGGCAGATTTCACTGGTGGCGGCAGGATGCGCCTTCTATGCGACATTGGCGCTGTTCCCCGCCATCACCATGCTGATCTCGATTTATGGGCTGGTGTTCAACCCCGATACTGTGGCGCCGCAGCTGGCGTATTTGAGCCAATTGATGCCGCCGGCCGCCTTTCAATTGATATCTGATCGGGTGAATATGCTCGTCGCGCAAAGCTCGTCGGGCCTCGGGGTCGGCCTGCTCATTTCCACCGCAGTGACGCTTTGGTCAGCCGCCACCGGCACGAAATCGATTCTGTATGCATTGAATATTTCCTATCAGCGCACTGAAACGCGCGGCCTCATCCGCTTTCAGATCACGGCTCTTGGCATGACGTTGGTGGCTATTCTGGGCGCAGTGCTGGGCATTGCGGTACTGGTTCTGGTGCCGATTATGCTGAAAATCGTTGGACTGGCAGGCGATGCGCGCATATTGGTCAATCTGTTCGGCTTTGCGGCGCTAATCGGTTTCATGATCCTGGCTTTGTCCTGGCTCTATCGCTATGGCCCGGCCCGCTCGGCGGATTGGATCGTCCGCGTCATCGCCCCGGGGGCCTGCGCGGCCACTCTTATCTGGCTCGTGGGATCATGGGGTTTCGCGCTCTATGTCGGCCATTTCGCGGCCTATAGCGCGACCTACGGGCCACTTGCGACAATCGTCGGCTTGATGATGTGGTTTTATCTCACTGCCTATGCGGTGCTGTTCGGCGCGGAAATCAATGCAGCCTTGGAGCGCGAGGCGGTGCGAAAATCCATGGGGTGATGGATGGCGGCGCGGCGTGCTGCTGGAGCGCGATGCGTTATCACGCACCCGCTCCCTGTAGATTTTATCGATCAATTTCATCGGTTCAGGTTGAGCCAAGTGGCTCCATCCAGATCAATATTGATTTAGAGCAACATCCGATCAGGTTGAATCGTAGATTCAACCTGATCGGATAAGGTTGCTCGCCAAAAATATAAGCTAGAGCGTTTCCGATTGATCGGAACACGCTCTAGTCATGCTCGCGCGAGTGCGATGAAGCGGCTGGCCAGCGCGATATCCTGGGCGATGAAGGCGCGCCTGGTCGCCGCCAGATCGTCCTCGCCCCATTTGCGCGCCTGGAATAATTCTTCCAACGCAGCAATCTCATGGCCGGATTCGGGCGATAAATGCCCATCGGCGACGGCCAGCCCCAGAATGAGCGAGCCGAGCGCGGGCACCATCAACCCCAGCCCCGCGAGGGCGAATTCATCATAGGCAGCCACCGCCGCATGCAGGGCGCCGAGTGCCTGCTTTGGTTGATCCAGGCGGGTCAGTGCTGTGGTAATCAATAAACGGGCCTGTAAATGCGCCGCCGCCCAATCGAGCCAAGGCTGCCAGGCAGCCATCTGGGCGTCGGCCAAAGTCGGCGGCTCCTGGGCGCGGTAGCAGAGCAGGTCAGTTTCGCCGTAGGCGGCAATGCGCGTGACCATGGCATCGCGATCAGGTGCAATCCGCTCGATCGCCGTGCCGGCGAGACGTGTCAGGCTGATATCCTCGGCGCTGAAATCGCCGCCTTTGGCGCCGCCGGCGGCGCGCCATTCATCCTGCAACGCCTCCGCGAGGGTCTGCCCGGGAACGGTCAATGAACCGCCGCCTGGCAGTTTGACCGGCTTGCCGTCAAGCAGAACCGCAATGCCGGCGGCATTGTGATCGAGGCTGACATCGCTCCAGAATCGCTTCATTGCAGGAGCGATTTCAGCAGGTTCTGAGGCCCTGTTGTCGGAGTATTACCCGGTGCGGCAGGGCTGGACGGACCCGATTGCGGCATCGGCCCGGCTCGGCCGCCGCGCGCCAATGGCAAGGCGCCGGCACAGGCATCGGTCCCGCCAAGAATTTTTTGCACAAAATTGCCGACGACCGTGCCGCCGCCGATATTACCGGCCAATTGACCGGCGAGACCGGTGACCGCCGCGAGGCTCGCCGCCGGCGCCAACCCGGTCTGCGGATGCATGAAGCTGCCGGTGATGCCCACAGGCACGGCGATATTGTCTGTTCCTACCCGCAATTGCGGCTGCAGCACGAGGGCAAGCGTTTCGTTGCCGAGATTAAACGATCCGCCGGCTGTCATCAAAGCCCGGCTGCTATCAAGAACCCCGGCTTTGACCGTTGTGACACCATTCTGCGCATCCAGCCTGAGGGCAAAGCAGCGCACAGCAACTGGCCCGGGCCTTCCCAGAGCGCTGCCGCCCAAAACCTGCGACGACAAGGCGGCCGCACTCAATGCCGGGCCGAATAGACGCCGCAGCACGCTGCCATCGACATCGCCATTGACCATGGCGAGCCCCAATTGCCCGTTCAACGACCCGGCGATCTGATGCCAATTATCACCGCTGGCGTTCAGATCGGTATAGGCCTGCATGATCCCTGAAGCGCCGTCGGGCAGGCCGACCATGTGCAGGAACGGTGCCAGGGCAAGTGCGGGGCTGCGCACGGACAACTTGATCTGCGGCGGGTTGCTCGCGGCATTTACGCTCGCCTCGGCCGATGCGTAGCCGCTGGGCAGCTGACCGGTCAGCTTGCTGATGGTCAGGACATTATTCTGTAGCAACGCGTGGGCCGCCAAGGCCCGGTAATCCTGGCCGCGCCAGATCAGATCATCGATCGAGAGATGAAGGTCCGCGGCATCGTGGGTCAGCCACGAGAGGGGTAAAATTTCGGTCGAGAATAATCCGCTTGGTTGGTCTGCCGGTGACGCAGGAGCGACTGGGAGCGCCTGGGTTGGCGTTGGCGACGCGGTCGTAGGCGGGCCAGAAGCCGGCATCGATTGAAGCAATGCATCGAGATCGATCCGCTGGGCATCCAGCGAGGCCTGTAAATCGGGGGTTTTACCCAAAAGCAGGCTGGCTCCGCCGCCGAAGGACGCCTGATCGGACGTGACCGAAAGCGAATCCAAACTGAAGCCGCGCCGTAATCCTTCTCCGCCCGGGTCAGTCACCTGGGCTTTCATATCAATATTGGTCCATGCCGGCAGGGTTGTGCCGGCAAATCCATCCAGATCCGTGAGTTTGGGGATCGTGGCGGAGAGGCTCAGCGCGACTCCGGCGAGTTTCACCGGTGCTGCAATCGCCCCTTCAATTTGGGCTTGCGCGGCGCCGGCCATAGCCGAGACCGACAAGCCATAAGTCCGAGCTGCTACGCTGCCAAACAACAGCCCCGGTGCGTCGAATTTTCCCTGCACGGACCACGGCATGGCGGCCAGCGCGCCATGCGCCGCAAGCAGAACCGGACGATCGGTAGAAGGCGCTGTGATGGTCAGATCGCTCAGCGTCAATCCAGGGCGCAATACCGAAAGATCAGAGGGTCCGGCGCTAATCTTGACATTGTCTATCGCCGGTTCCGGAGCGCCTTGGTCCTGCACCATGGCCGTGAATTGAATGGCATGAATGGGTGGCAGCGCCAAAGCGGGGACGAAGGGCTGTAAGGCTTCGAGGGCGGGGATCATGCCGGTGATGGCAAGATGGTAGCCGTGCGCCTGGCGCGGATGCTGCACGGCGCCTTGGATGCTGGCTTGTGCCTGATCGGCTTTCAAGGAGAGATCCACAGGCCAGGGCGCATCATCACCGTTATCGGCGCTGAACCGCTCAACCGGGCCGGTCGTGCCGCTCAGTGAGAAGGCAGCTTGATTATACGAGGCTTGCATCGCGATGGTCAGCGGCGCGGACATCGACGCAGCGCGCGCGGTCAGGCTTGCAATCGTCAGCGAAATCACCCGGCCGGCCGGTTGATGGATTGTAATTAGACCATTTTGCAAGGTGAGCCCGCTGAGCGCCACACTATATTCGTGGGATGAGGACGCAGGCGAGGCGGCCTCACCGGTCGAGGCGAGATGCGCTGGGGCTTTGCTGAACACCCAATTGCCGACCCCGCCGGGGCCGGTCTCCAAAGTGACATCGGGGCTGTCGAGGACCAGATTCGTGATGTCGAGGTGATGGCTGAGCAGCGGCAGCAAATCGATTTTTGCTTCGATTTTGCCGATTTTCATCATGGTCGGATCGGCAAACCCCGCCGGGTTCGACAGGCTGACATTCTGCACGCTGATTGTCGGGGCAAGGGAGAATTGCATCTGGATCGGGCTGCCGAAGCTGATCTGCCGGCCGGTTGCCTGTTCGACGGCCGCAATCAATTGCGGCTGATAGGAGTTGGGGTTGAAGCGGATGATAAATATCGCGAGCAGCGCCGCCGGCACCAGGATGATGATTGCCCCTAAGATCAGCCCCGCCTGTCGTCCTCTTATCGCCATTTTACCGCCCTGTCCGATCTCGATGCGCCGGCAGCAAATAGGCGTTCTTGCCGGCTCATACGAGTGGTGGCGGGATGAAACCGGCGATGAACTTGTGGAGCGGGGAAAGACAGGCTATCTGCCGCCGCTCGTTCATGGTCGTTCATTTTTTGATGATCGATCGATTTCGGGTGCGAAAGCCGGACGCGGGCGTGGTGAAATTGGCAGACACGCCAGATTTAGGTTCTGGTGGCGCAAGCCGTGGGGGTTCAAGTCCCTCCGCCCGCACCATCCCGCCAGGCGCAGCCGGAGTTTGTTTGTTGATGACTGATTAGAGGATGCTGGCACCGATGCAGGTTACCGAGACTTTGTCCGAAGGCTTGAAACGCGGCTTCACCATTGTGGTGCCGCAAACCGAACTCGCCTCCAAGCGCGAGGCGCGGCTGGCCGAATTGGGCCGTACCATGCAGCTACCCGGCTTTCGCCCGGGCAAGGTGCCGATGTCGATGGTGCGCAAGCGCTATGGTGAGGCGGTATCTGCTGAAATCCTCGAAACGAGCGTCAATGAAGCGACCGATCAGTTGCTCTCCGACCGTGGCCTGCGCCCGGCCGTGCAACCGAAAATAGATCTGGTTCGCCCGGGCAGCGAAAGCGATCTCGAATTCACTATGGAAATGGAAGTGCTGCCCGAGGTCGCCATTCCCGATCTCTCCGCCATTTCTCTCACCCGGCTGAAGGCTCCGGTGTCTGAAGGGCGGATTACCGAAACATTGGAGAAAATTGCCGCCCAACGGCGCGATTTTGAGCCTGTGGAAGAGCCGCGCGGCGCTCAAATTGGCGAGCAATTGACGGTCGATTTCATTGGTCGGGTCGATGGCGTTGTGTTTGATGGCGGCACCGCGAGCGATGTGCCCATCGAGATCGGCGGCACCGGCTTCATCCCTGGCTTTGCCGAACAAATCGAAGGTCTGGCACCCGGTGAAACCCGGACCATCAAGGTGACGTTCCCGGCCGAATATCATTCCCAGGATTTGGCTGGGAAGGATGCCGAGTTTGAAATCACCGCGAAATCGCTGGCTGCCGCCAAGCCGGTTGAGATGGACGATGAATTCGCCAAATCGATGGGCTTTGGTGACCTCGCCGCCCTACGCGGCGCGGTATCGAGCTCGATCGAACGTGAATATGACCAGATGAGCCGCCTTAAGCTCAAGCGCGCGTTGCTCGATGCCCTGGCCGAATTGGCCCAGTTTACTGCGCCCGAGACTTTGGTTGAAGCCGAGTTCGCCGAAATCTGGCGGCAGGTCGAGGCCGAGCAGAAGGAAGGCAATCTCGATCCTGAGGACGCCAATAAGGACGACGCCACGTTGCGCGCCGAATATCGCGCCATCGCCGATCGCCGGGTGCGCCTGGGCCTGCTGGTCGCGGAAATTGGTCGGATCAATAATATCACCGTCGCCGACCAGGATCTGACCCGCGCCTTGCGCGCTGAAGCCATGCGCTATCAGGGCCAGGAACAGCAAGTGATCGAGTTTTTCCGCAAAAACCCGCAGGCGATGGATCGTTTCCGCGGGCCGATCTTTGAAGATAAGGTCGTCGATTACGTCCTCGGTGTGGTCAAGCTTGAAGATCAGGAGACCACCCCCGAAGAACTCGCCGCCGAGCCGGCAGGTGCCGCCTGAGCATCTGAGGGGCATCGGACTTCGCCATCTGAGGGGCAGAGCGAGACATCGCTTTGCCCTTTTGCTTACGATGCGTCACATTTCGCAATCCATCCGTGAGTTGACCGGTTTGACCGAGCCGCCCATACCCATGACTATGATGTCTGGCCGAATCATCCACCGTCTGGATGTCCCTGCGGACGATCTCGCTGTTGCGCGCGACGTTCTAACCACCGAGGCTGCGGGTTTGACCGCCTTGGCTGAATCGCTCGACGGGCAATTTGCTGCTGCCGTCGATTTGCTGTTTCTCCGCCATGGCCGGGTCGTGGTGTCGGGCATGGGTAAATCGGGCCACGTGGCGCGCAAAATCGCCGCCACCATGGCCTCCACTGGCACACCGTCTTTGTTCGTTCATCCCGCCGAAGCCTCGCACGGAGATCTGGGCATGATTGTCCAGGGCGATGCTATTCTGGCATTGTCCAATTCCGGTGAAACCGCTGAACTTGCGGATCTGGTCTCCCATGCCAGCCGGTTCGATTTGCCGTTGGTCGGCATTACCGCGCGGGCTGACAGTGCGCTGGCGCGGGCGGCCGATGTCGCCCTGATCCTGCCGGATACGCCTGAAGCCGGGCCGATCGGTCTGGCACCCACGACCTCGACGACCATGCAAATGGCCCTGGGAGACGCGCTCGCGATGGCCTTGCTGGCGCGCCGGGGGTTCACTGCCAGCGATTTTCGTGATTTTCACCCTGGCGGCAAACTGGGTGCGCGGCTGCGCCGGGTGCGCGATTTGATGCATCAGGGCGATGAATTGCCGTTGGCTTCTCCCGATACCACCATGGATCGGGCCTTGGTCTTGATGACCGAAAAGCGCTTCGGTTGCCTCGGTGTGATCGACCCGGATGGCAAGCTGATCGGTATTGTCACCGATGGTGATCTACGTCGGGCCATGGGGCCTGATTTGCTGGCGCGCCAAGTGGCGCAGGTGATGAACTCCAAGCCGCGCAATATCGGCCCTGAGCAATTGGCCGAGGAGGCGTTGCGGCTAATGAATGATGCGCTGCGCCCGGTGACCAGTCTGTTCGTCGTGGATGATGATGGTCTGGTGCAGGGGATTATTCACATTCACGATCTTTTGCGCGCGGGGATTGTCTGATGGAGACCCGCAAGCGCGATTTTTCGGGCCTTGATCGCAGCCGGGCAGCTACTCAGATCCAACAAATGCAGGCGCTGATCACCCGCCACAGCCGCAGCGTGCTGCTGATGAAGCGCGTGCTGCCGGCGATTGGCGTATTGTTGCTGATCGCCCTTGCCGTGGTGCCCAACTTGCGTACCGGGCCGGCGGCGGACCGGGTCTCCTACCGTATTCCGACCGACGGACAGGCACGTGGCGCACAGTCGCGCATCGCCCAGGCGCGTTATCGCGGCACCGATAAAAGCGGTCAGCCTTACACGCTCACGGCCACCACTGCCATTCAGCAAGGCGAGGGCCGTATGGCTCTGGCTAACCCCGAGGGTGATATTTCGCTGAAATCGGGCGCCTGGGTGATGCTGAAATCGGCGAACGGTCTTTACCATCAAAAAACCCAGATTCTCGGGCTGGATGGGAAAGTGACTTTATACCGAGATGACGGCACCACCATGCAGACCGCCCATGCGACGATCAATCTTCATACCGGCACCGCCGACGGCACAGACCCGGTGGCCGCCAGCGGTCCGTTTGGCACCTTGTCGGCCGCGCAGGGATTTTCGATCACCGATCGCGGCGCCGATGTGGTGTTCCACGGGCCGGCGACGCTGGTGCTCGATCAGGTGGGTCAATTTACCGCGCCGGGCGGCGGCCAATGAGCCTGCGGCAGTGGCGCCTTGCGTATGCGGGCCTGTGCGCTGCCTGCTGCCTGCCCTTGATGGCGCAGGCGCAGAGTGTTGGTTTCGACAACAAGACCAACGGCCCGCCGGTGCCGATCCAGATCACCGCCAGCCAGGGGATCGAGTGGAATCAAAAATTGCTCACCGTCACCGCCTCGGGCAATGCCAAAGCGGTGCGCGGCCCTGTGACCGTGACATCGAGGGAATTGGTCGCGCATTATAAGAAGAATCAAACATCCGTGGGCAAAACACCTGCATCGGCCCCGGTTGCGGGTGCTGCGCCGGCGGCAAATCCGGCAGCATCGCCCGGTTTCGATACCGGCAGCTCGACCATTACGGAGCTTGATGCGATCGGTGATGTGCATATCTCCACCGCCACCGATAATGCATTTGGTGATTTGGCAATTTATCACATGGCAAGCGGCGAGCTTGATTTGACCGGCAAGGCGTTGAAACTGACCACGCCGAATGACGTGATCACCGCGCGCGATGCGATCAAATATTTTGCGCCCGAACATAAAGCCGAGGCGCTCGGCGATGCCTTGGTCGTCGCCAAGGACGGCAGGTCGATCGAGGCCGATACGTTGATCGCTTACACCACGCCGGGCTCGTCGCCACCTTCTAATGCCGCCTCGGCAAACCCCGCGAGCGACCCGCTGTTGCAGTCAGGCAAACTGAAAAAAGTCATTGCCATCGGTCATGTCATCATCCGCACCGCAAGCGATATCATCACGGGCGATCATGGCGAATACACGCCCGATAACGGCGATGCGGTGGTCACCGGCGACGTTCATATCACCCGCGGCGAAAACCAACTGGATGGCAGCTATGCGACGGTCAATTTAAAGACCGGCATCGCAACATTGCATGCCGCTCCGGGTGGCCGCGTATCGGGTTATGTCGTGCCCAACAGCGCCCCCGGTGCTGCCCCGTCTGCCCCGGCTGCCAGTTCGAAATGAGCGATAATTTGCGCGTGGTCGAAGGCCAAGGCGGCTTGATCGCCAAGGGCCTCGGTAAGCAATTCAGCAAACGTCCGGTTGTGCGCAATGTCTCGATCGCATTGCGCCGGGGCGAGGCCGTCGGCCTGCTCGGGCCGAACGGCGCCGGCAAGACCACGACTTTTTACATGATCGTGGGGCTCATTCAGCCCGATTCCGGCACGATCAGCTTGGATGGTGCGGAAATTTCGGCGTTGCCTATGTATCGGCGGGCGCGCTTGGGTATTGGTTATTTGCCGCAGGAAGCCAGCGTGTTTCGCGGCCTGACTGTGGAACAGAACATTACCGCGGCCCTTGAAGTGGTCGAGGCGGATCGCTACCGGCGGGAATCGCTGCTTGATGAATTGCTTGCCGAGTTCGGCATTTCACATTTGCGCCGGACGCCGGCTTTGGCGTTATCGGGTGGCGAACGCCGCCGTGTGGAAATCGCCCGCGCTTTGGCGACGGCGCCGAATTACATTCTCCTCGATGAACCGCTGGCGGGTATCGATCCGATTGCTGTCGGCGAAATCCGCGATCTGGTGTCGCATCTCAAACATCGGGGTCTCGGCGTATTGATTACTGATCACAATGTCCGCGAAACCCTTGAGATCATCGACCGGGCCTATATTCTGCATGACGGCCAGGTTTTGATGGAGGGCAAGCCCGATGAGGTCGTTGCCCATCAGGATGTGCGGCGGGTGTATCTGGGTGAGCGCTTCAGCCTGTAAGCTTATGGCTCGGATAAAAATCAATACATTCAGTGCTATAGAACTGGCCGCAGCCAGGTTCTCAAGTCAAAAGGGAAATGCATTTCGGATCGAAATTTTTATATGCATTTTTCGGGCCAAAAACATCTAGATTTTAACTAATTCTGGACTAAACTGGCCAGATGGGAATGGCTCCTCGGCTAGATCTTCGTCAGTCGCAGTCTTTGGTGATGACGCCGCAACTGCGTCAGGCCATTCAATTGCTGCAATTTTCCAATATCGAGGCTGCTGCGTTCATCGAGGATGAGGTGCTGCGCAACCCGCTGCTCGAGCATGATGATGGCGGGTCTGTGGCCGTCGCTGTGGCCCCCGAACCCGAGGCGTCGGATGCGGGCATGGTTGCTGCTGAAACCATCCCGGCCGCGGCCGCTGAACCGCTCGATGTGGATTATTCGAACAGCTATGATGTCGGCGGTGCTGCCGATGGTGGGGGGCCGGTTGGCTCGGGCGGCCGCGAGAGCAGTGAGGATGGCGCCGAGATCGACCATATCGCCGATCGGGAGACCAATTTACGCGAACATCTCGAACAGCAGGCAAGGCTGACTTTTGCCGAGCGGGTCGAATTTGCCATCGCCGGCGCGCTGATTGCCGCTTTAGACCCTTCGGGCCGGCTCGCCGAACCGCCGCGGCTGATCGCCGATGCGCTGGGGGTTGAGTTAACCCTGCTCGAGGCGGTCCGCCAGCGCATGATGCGCTTTGACCCGACCGGGGTTTTCGCCTGCGACTTGCGGGAATGTCTGGCGGTGCAACTGGCTGAGAAGAACCGGCTTGATCCGGCGATGGCGACCTTGCTGGACCATCTGGATTTGCTGGCGCGGCGTGAAATGCGCGCATTGATGGAGCGCTGCGCTGTCGATGCCGAGGATTTGACCGACATGATTGCCGAGATCAGGCGGCTCGATCCCAAGCCAGGCGCCCGCTTTGACGCCGAACCATTGCGTGCCTTGGTGCCAGATGTGCTCATGCGGATGCTGCCGGATGGCGAATTCATGCTGGAGTTGAACCCCGAAACCATGCCGCGCTTGCTGATCCGGCGCGGCTTTCACGCCAAATTGGCGGTCAATACGCCGCGCGAGACGAAATCCTTTCTTGCCGAGCGTTTGCAAAGTGCCAATTGGCTGATCAAGGCGCTGGAGAGCCGGGCGCAGACCATATTGCGAGTCGCCGCCGAGATTGTCCGTCGGCAGGATGGTTTTTTTCGCTTCGGCATCGCCTATTTGCGGCCGCTGACTCTGCGCGACATTGCCGAGGCACTTGAAGTTCATGAAAGCACGGTCAGCCGTGTGACGTCGAACAAAGCGATGGCGACACCGCGCGGCGTGTTCGAGATGAAATTCTTCTTCACAACAGCTTTGGTTAGCGCCAACGGCGACAGCCACAGCGCCGAAGCGGTGCGCCATCGCATTGGCCGGTTGATCGAGGGGGAAGGTGCTGCAGCTATTCTGTCCGATGATGCGGTGGCTCAGATATTACAAAAAGAAGGCATAGACATCGCCCGCAGAACCGTGGCCAAATACAGAGAAGCGATGCGCATACCCGGTTCAGCGCAGCGCAAACGGGAGAAGTCCCTGGTCGGGTGATCAGGTGTTCCTATAACCGAACCGGTAAAGGATAAGGGCCATGCAACTCACGGTCTCCGGCAAGCAACTCGATCTCTCAGATGCGCTGCGCGTACATGTCGAACGGCATCTGGACAGCATCACCAACAAATATTTCGATCACGCTTTGGAAGCCAACGTGACCTTCAGTAAGGCGCGCAGCTTTTTCACCTGCGATATCAATGTTCATGCTGGCCGCGGCATTATGCTGCGCGGCGAAGGCGAGGCGGGCGACGCCCATGCTGCGTTCGACGATGCGGCCGAACATATCGCCAAACGCTTGCGGCGCTATCGCCGCCGGGTCAATGAGCATGCCCGCGATGTAACACCGCGCGTCAAATCCGAGGCAGGGCGGCAATATGTGCTGCGCCAGGAAGAGGAATCGGATGCGCCGGTCAACGGCGCCGCCTCGGGCGAGATTGCTTTGCACGCGACCGTGATTGCCGAAAGCCTGGCTGAAATTGCCTCGCTCAGCGTCGGCGAGGCGGTGATGCGGATGGATCTGGCCGATCAGCATGTGCTGATGTTCCGCAATAGTGCCAGCGGCGGGCTGAATGTCGTCTATCGCCGTTCGGATGGCCATATCGGCTGGATCGATCCGAGCGGCGCCACCTGAATTGCGGCGTCTGATCTCGTCTGGCTCATCCTATGAGAGCCGGATCGGCTATTCGCGGGCGGTGGTGCAAGGCGGCTTTGTGTTTGTCTCCGGCACCACCGGCTTCGATTACGCCACAATGGCCATCGATGAGGATCCTGCCCGCCAAGCAGCTCAGGCGTTGGAAAATATAGCTGCCACGCTGGCGCAGGCTGGGTGCGGCTTAGCCGACATTGTGCGCGTGCATTATATCCTGCCCGATGGGAATGATTTCGAACCTTGCTGGCCCGTGCTGCGCGCTTATCTCGGTGTGGCGGCCCCGGCCGCCACCATGATCATCGCGGGCCTGCTTGATCCGCGGATGAAAATCGAGATCGAAGTGACCGCCTGC
>NCAP01000066.1 GCA_002255495.1 Rhodospirillales bacterium 20-60-12
AAATCGGTCAGATCCGTATTTTCGAATAGCCGGGATATCGCTTCATGCCTCAAATCATGAAAATGGAAATCCACGATCCCCGCCCGCCTAGTCGCGTCGGCGAAGCGCTGCTTCATAGCCCCGGCGGTCATACCGAAAACGGAACCATCACCATCGACATGCGGTACAGACCTCAACACATTGAGGGCGGGTTGTGAAAGAGGGACAATGCGATCCGTGCCATTCTTTGTCCGCCTTAAGAGAGCCGACCGCTGTGCGAAATCAATGTCCCGCCACATCAGGTTGGCTACCTCACCCTGCCGGGCCGCCGTCTCGATCGCAAAGCGGACGACGCGGTCAAACCCTCCAAGGCAGGCCGCAAGCAACTGCTTTTCTTCATCGCCCTCTAGGCGACGCACCCTCTTTGGTAGCTGCAATCTTAGATCCGCCGATTCCACCGGATTTCGGAACGCGGTATCCGTCATCACGTGATTCCATGCGCGGGAAAGGACGGCCATATAAAGTCGTATGGTGTTCGGCGCGAGACCCTTAACGCGCATTGAGGCCGCCAATGCCCTTATATGTGCGGGTGACAACCGATCAATCGGTTGATCACCCAGTGGGCCGGTCAACGCCTCGCCGTTTGTTCTGCGACCCAGTTCAATCGACCAGGCCTTCAATTTCACGATCTTGAGAGCGTCTTGATCGAAGCTCTTGATTCGGTGCTGCGCATCGTCTGCCCATTGATCCAAAGCCTGGGCCACGGAGACTCCGGCACCCGGCATCTTGCGGTGCAGATTTCGCCGGATATCGGCCTCGGTGGCCTCGATCCATTCCTTGGCCGCCTTGCGGGTCGAGAACGTCATGGATTCGGGGTCGTAGCCCCGCATCCTGACCCGGCCCGTGAAACTACCATTCGATCGAGCCAAAATGCTGCCCATGTCGGTCTCCTCTGCGACCGATTGTCACCGATTTGGCACCAAAAAGCAATTCAATTACTTTTTCTGGCCAGAATTCCCGCTAAGTCATTGAAAAGTTTGGTGAGCCCGGAGGGAATCGAACCCTCGACCCCAAGATTAAAAGTCTCGTGCTCTACCAACTGAGCTACAGGCTCATTCCATTGCGCTCAGGACAAAGCCAATCCTGAGCGTTTCGTCAAGTGCGTTGCCTGAGCGTTTCGTCAAGTGCGTTGCCGATTAATTGGTGGCGACACGCATTTTGACAATCTTCGTCGGGTCTTTTACCGAGCCGCTCGCACCGCTGCCAAGATGGATTTTTTGCACGGCATCCATGCCCGCAGTGACCTGGCCAACGATGGTATATTTGCCATCGAGGAAGGTGGCCGGAGCGAGGCAGATATAAAACTGGCTGTTGGCTGAATTGGGATCATTGGTGCGCGCCATGCCGACTGTGCCGGTCAGGAAGCTCGCATTGTCGGTGAATTCGGAAGGCAGGTTCGGCAGGTCGCTGCCCTGGGTGCCGGTGTTTGAGCGATCGCCGGTTTGGGCGACAAAGCCGGCGATGACGCGGAAAAATTCGCAGCCATCATAAAAACCCTGATTGCTCAACACGCGGATGCGTTCGGCGGCCAGCGGCGCCAGATCGGGGCGCAGCGTAATGGTCACGCGGCCCGGATCGATATCCATATAGACGGTGTTGGACAGGTCGGTCGCGGCATCGGCGTTCTGGCTCATGATAACTCCACTTAAAGGAGCCGCCGCGGCGGCTTGTATGACATGACGGCGTTTGATCATTCGAGGTTTCCTCTCACACGGGCAAGGGTGCGTGCCAAGGTCAATGGCGGCACGAAGGATGATATGTCACCGCCCAATTGCGCAATCTCTTTGACGAATCGCGACGAGATGAATTGATGGGTTTCGCTGGCCATCAGGAACACGGTTTCAATTTCGTGATTGAGCCGGTAATTCATGCCGGCCATCTGAAATTCGTAATCGAAGTCAGAGACCGCGCGCAATCCGCGCATGATCATCTGGGCGCCGACCTCGCGGGCACATTCGATCAGCAGGGATGAAAATTCGATGACCTCGATCATCGTGCCGGTTCGTGCCGCGATGGCATCGGTTTCAGCGCGCACAAGCTCCACCCGTTCGGCCAAGGGAAATAACGGGCCCTTGCCGATATTGGTGGCGACACCGACATATAATTTATCAACCAAGCCGGCGGCGCGCGAGATAATATCGAGATGGCCGTTGGTCACCGGATCGAACGTGCCGGGATAAAGGGCGGTGCGCATGGTTTTATTCAGCATCGTCGGCAGCCTCTTCCATGACCGGGAAAACGCTGGTGACATGCTCATCGCCATCGACGCGGAATAATTTCACACCCATGGCCGAGCGGCCGGTGATGCGCACCTGGTCGACCGGCACACGGATCAATCGGCCGGCATCGGTGACCAGCATGATATCATCGCCCTCACGGACCGGGAAAGTCGCCGCCACACTGAGGCCATTGCGTTCGCCGAGCTGGATATTGGTAATGCCCTGCCCGCCGCGCCCGGTGACGCGATATTCATAGGCCGAGGAACGCTTGCCGAAGCCGCCTTGGGTTACTGTCAGCAGCATTTCGGCGGCCGCCTCAAGTTGCGCAATCCGCTCGGGGCTGAGCGCGATATCGCCGGCGGGCTCTTCGGCATCCTCGACGATTTCGGCTGCGTCCTCATCGCCATTGCGGCGCTGCGAAGCGGCATATTTCAAGAACGCACTCCGCTCCTCGGGCGTCGCATCGAGATGACGCAGGACCGACATACTGATCACCTCGTCATCCGGCATCAATTTGATGCCGCGCACGCCGGTTGAATCGCGGCCTGAGAAGACTCGCAGCGTATCGTCGGTGATCTGGAATCGGATGCAGCGGCCGAGCTTGGTGGCGAGGAACATATCATCGCCCTCGCGGCAGGTGGCGACACCGACCAGGCGATCGCCTTCGTCGAGCTTCATGGCAATTAGGCCGGAGGCGCGCACATTGCGGAAATCGGCCAATTTATTGCGCCGCACGCCGCCGCTGGCGGTGGCGAAGACGAGATGCAGGCTCTCCCACAGGGTTTCATCCTGCGGCAAAGGCAGCACCGCGGTAATGCCGTCAGTACCCAATTCGGGCAGCAGATTGATCAGCGCGCGGCCTTTGCCGGTTGGCCCGCTTTCCGGCAGACGCCAGACTTTTTCGCGGAAGGCTTTGCCGCCGGAGGAGAAGAACAGAACATATTGATGGGTGTGGCCGTTGAAGCTGCGGGTCACGACATCGTCGCCGCGCGTGCTGGCCGCCGAGCGGCCGCGGCCGCCGCGATTCTGCGCGCGGAAGGCTTCCAACGGCGTGCGCTTGATGAAACCGTCACGGGTGATGGTGACCACCATCTGGCCGGGCTCCATCAGGCTTTCATCATCCTGATCGGCGGCGGAATCCTCGATCGAGGTCATGCGGGCCGAGGCGATCAGGCCGCGGGCATGCAGCAATTCCGCGCGCATGACTTCCATGCGCCTTGGATGGGAGCCGATGATTTCGAGAAGTTCGGCTATTTTGGAGGCAACTTCACCAAGCTCGGCTTGAATTTTATCGCGCTCAAGTCCGGTCAGCCGTTGCAGGCGCAATTCCAGAATGCCGCGAGCCTGCGCCTCGGTCAGGCGGACCATGCCGGTGTCGCTGACCATGTTGCCATGGTCATCGATCAGCGCGAGCAAGGGCAACACATCGCCCGACGGCCAGTCGCGGCCCATCAAGGCGGCGCGCGCGGTAAGGGCATCGGCACTGGTGCGGATCAGGGCGATCATTTCATCGATATTGGCGACCGCAATTGCGAGGCCGACCAACAGATGCGCCCGCTCGCGCGCCTTGCTCAGATCAAAGCGCGAGCGGCGCAGAATAACCTCTTCGCGGAACAAGATGAAGCAATCGAGCATCTGGCGCAGGCCCATTTGCCGCGGGCGACCATTATCCAGGGCCAGCATGTTGATGCCAAAGCTAGTTTGCAACTGGGTGTGGCGATAGAGTTGATTGAGCACGACTTCGGGGGTCGCATCGCGCTTGAGTTCGATGACGACGCGCATACCATCGCGGTCACTCTCGTCACGCAAATCGGAAATACCCTCGACGATTTTTTCCCGCACCAATTCAGCGATGCGCTCGATCAGGGTGGATTTATTCACCTGATACGGGATTTCGCGAATGATGATCGCCAGACGATCCTTGCGGATATCCTCGAACTCGGCCTTCGCGCGAATGGTGATCGATCCGCGGCCGGTCTCGAAGGCGCTGCGAATGCCGGCACGGCCCAAAATGATGCCGCCGGTTGGAAAATCGGGCCCCGGGACCAGCGCCATTAGATCATCCAATGTCGCGGCGGGATTCTCGATCAACAGCAAGGCGGCGTCGATAATTTCGGTCGGGTTATGGGGCGAAATATTGGTCGCCATACCGACCGCGATACCGCCTGCGCCGTTGATCAGGAGATTTGGGAAACTGGCAGGCAGAACCTTGGGTTCTTCTTCGCTCTCGTCATAATTCGGCTGGAAATCGACGGTTTGCTTGTCGATATCATTGAGCAGCAGAATACTGGCATGGGCAAGGCGTGCCTCCGTGTAGCGCATGGCCGCCGGGCGGTCGCCATCGACCGAGCCGAAATTGCCCTGGCCATCAATGAGCGGCACCCGCATGGAGAAATTCTGCGCCATGCGCACCATGGCATCGTAAATCGCCATGTCGCCATGAGGGTGATATTTACCCATGACATCGCCGACGACGCGGGAGGATTTGCGGTAGGGTTTATCGGGCGTCCAGCCATTTTCGTGCATGGCGTAGAGGATGCGCCGGTGCACCGGCTTTAGTCCGTCGCGGGCATCGGGCAATGCGCGCGAGACGATGACGGACATGGCATAATCCAAATAGGATTTGCGCATCTCCTGCTCGATCGTAACAGGCTCCTGGCCACGCGGCGGGAGAGCCCCACCATCATCGGGGATTTCGGTCTGATCACTCATCGGATTTTACTGCGAAATGCGTTTCACTCAGAACGGTATTTCATCGTCCATATCGCCTCGCCCGGCATCCCAAGCGGGGGCGCTACTGCCGGCATTGCTGCGCGCCGGTGCCGGACGTTCGCTGGCCATGCCGCCACCCATGCCGCCGCCCGCAGGGCGGTCCAGCAGGACCAATTCGGCGCCGATTCGGCCCAAGAGCACTTCGGTCGTGTATTTTTCCTGGCCGGCCTGATCGGTCCATTTGCGGGTCTGCAATTTGCCCTCCAGATAAACTTTCGAGCCTTTTTTCAGGAAGCGCTCGGCAACATCGGCAATCCGGTCATTCATGATGACGACCTTATGCCATTCGGTGCGCTCCTGCTTTTCACCACTGGCCTTGTCATTCCAGGATTCCGAGGTGGCGATCGAGAGATTGACGATCTTCATGCCCGCCTGGGTATTTCGGATCTCCGGATCCTTGCCAAGATTCCCCACCAAGGTCACCTTGTTCACACTACCGGCCATTGTTCTGTCCCCGAAGCATCAGCGAAAATTTCATAACACGTCATAGCCGATCTTTATGGCCGCGACAAATTTATGACGCGGCCCGAGCCGCGCGCAGATACCCCCTTTGCAGGACTCGAAAGCCGGGCCATATACATGGAACAAATCTGGAACATCGGGGTTATCATGGCGGGTGCGATTACGGTGCGCGGCGCGCGCGAGCATAATTTGAAGAATATCGACGTCTCGATCCCGCGCGACCAGTTGACCGTCATTACCGGCCTCTCAGGGTCGGGCAAATCCTCCCTGGCTTTTGATACGATCTATGCCGAGGGCCAGCGCCGCTATGTCGAGAGCCTGTCCTCCTATGCCAGGCAATTCCTTGAATTGATGGGCAAGCCGGACGTCGATTCGATTGAGGGCTTGTCGCCTGCGATTTCCATTGAGCAGAAAACCACCAGCCGCAATCCGCGCTCCACGGTCGGCACCGTGACGGAAATCCATGATTATATGCGCCTGCTCTGGGCGCGCGCGGGGGTGCCGTATTCGCCCGCCACAGGCCTGCCGATCGAGGCGCAGACGATCAGCCAGATGGTCGATCGGGTGATGGCAATGCCCGAGGGCACGCGCTTATTGCTGCTCGCACCTGTGGTGCGCGACCGCAAGGGCGAATACCGCAAGGAAATCGCCGAATTGCAGCGCCGCGGGTTCACCCGCGTGAAAATCGATGGAAAGCTCTACGAAATCGATCAGGTGCCGGCTCTGAATCGCAAAATTAAGCATGAAATTGAAGCGGTCGTGGACCGGATTGCCGTGCGCACCGGCACAGCGCAGCGATTGGCCGATTCATTCGAGACCGCTTTGGGTTTGTCTGATGGGATTGTCTATGCGGAGAATGCCGACAACGGCGAACGCACCGTGTTTTCATCGCGTTTCGCCTGCCCGGTATCAGGGTTTACGATCGAGGAAATCGAGCCGCGTCTGTTCAGTTTCAACTCGCCCCACGGCGCCTGCCCGACCTGCGATGGCTTGGGCACTGAGGTATTTTTCGATCCGGCCCTGGTTGTGCCAGACGAACAGCGCAGCCTGGCCGAAGGGGCAATTATGCCCTGGGCCAATGCGCAATCGCCGTATTATGATCAGACCATCGCCAGCCTCGCGACCCATTTGAAATTCGACATCAAAAAGCCTTGGGAGAAATTGCCCGACGCGATACGGACCGCCATTTTATTTGGCACCGGCAAGGATTCTGTTGAATTCACCTACAAGGATGGCGTTCGTGCCTACACCGTCAAAAAACCCTTCGAGGGTGTCATTCATAATCTCGAACGCCGCCGCCGCGAGACCGATAGTGTCTGGGTGCGGGAAGAACTCTCGCGCTATCAGGCCGATCGCCCGTGCGCCGTTTGCCATGGGGCGCGGCTCAAGCCGGAATCGCTCGCGGTCAAAATTGCCGGGCATCATATCGCACAGGTCTCCGAGCTTTCGATCCGCCATGCGCTGGAGTGGTTTTCCGGCGCCGGTGCCACGCTGAGCAAGCAGCGGGCGGAAATCGCCCGCCGTATTTTGCGTGAAATCATCGATCGTCTGCAATTCCTGGTCGATGTCGGGCTTGATTATCTCTCGCTCTCGCGCTCATCGGCGACATTGTCAGGCGGTGAAAGCCAGCGTATTCGCCTGGCCAGTCAGATCGGCTCGGGACTGACGGGGGTTTTATACGTGCTTGATGAACCCTCGATCGGGTTGCATCAGCGCGACAATGAAAGATTGCTCGGCACACTGCAAAGGCTGAAACATCTCGGCAATACTGTGCTCGTGGTCGAGCATGACGAGGATGCGATTCGCAGTGCCGATCATGTCATCGATATGGGGCCGCTTGCGGGTATTCACGGCGGTGAATTGGTTGCCCAAGGCACGCCGGCCGAGATTGCCGCCAACCCGCGCTCGCTGACGGGTGATTATCTCTCCGGCCGCCGGCGTGTGGAAATTCCCACCCAGCGCCGGCCGTTCGATCCCAAGCGCGTGGTGAAACTCATCGGCGCGCGCGGCAATAATCTGAAGAACGTGACGGCGGAATTTCCGCTCGGCGTGTTCACCTGCATCACCGGTGTTTCGGGTGGCGGTAAATCAACCCTGGTTGTCGATACGCTCTATAAAGCCGTCTCGCGCCGGCTGATGGGCTCGGGCGAAGTGCCGACGCCGTTCGATAAAATCGAAGGTTTGGAATTGCTCGACAAGATCATCGATATCGATCAATCGCCGATCGGCCGCACGCCGCGTTCTAATCCGGCCACCTATACCGATCTATTTGCGCCGATCCGGGACTGGTTTTCGGAAATGCCCGAGGCGCGCACGCGCGGCTACAAGCCGGGCCGGTTCAGCTTCAACGTCAAAGGTGGGCGATGCGAAGCCTGCCAGGGCGACGGGGTACTGAAGATCGAGATGCATTTTCTGCCCGATGTTTATGTCACCTGCGATACCTGCAAAGGCAGGCGCTATAATCGTGAAACATTGGAAGTGAAATTCCGCGAAAAATCGATTGCCGATGTTCTGGACATGACCATTGACGATGCGATGGATTTTTTCAAAGCCGTGCCGAAAATTTTTGAACGGTTGGTGCTGCTCAACAAGGTTGGTCTTGGCTATGTCAAACTCGGCCAGCAGGCCACCACTTTATCGGGCGGCGAAGCGCAGCGGATTAAACTGGCGAAAGAGCTGGCGCGCCGCGCGACCGGGCGCACGCTTTATATTCTCGATGAGCCGACCACCGGGCTGCATTTCGAGGATGTGAGAAAATTGCTCGAAGTTTTGCATGCGCTGGTGGATGCGGGCAATACTATTATCGTCATTGAGCATAATCTCGAAGTGATCAAGACCGCCGATTGGGTGCTCGATTTAGGGCCCGAAGGCGGCGATGGCGGGGGCATGCTGGTCGCGGCCGGCACGCCGGAAGATATCGCCGCCCATCCCGGCTCACATACCGGGCGGTTTCTTGCGCCACTTTTGGCGCCGCGCAAGCCGGAGAAGAAACGCCGGCGGGCATAGAGCGCAGAACGTCTTTTTTGAAAAAAAGACGCAAAAAAATTTTTCTCTGTTTGGACCCTGGCCCCGCAATAGCAGGGTCTAAACGAGAAAATTTTTTTGTTTCTTTCTGTTCACAAAAAGAAAAGCCGCGCTCTATCACGTCACCTGAACGAATTCTCCATCGACCAAGCGTGACAATGTTCCGGTATGAATGTCGAAATGGAAGCCTTCGAGCTTCAGGTTGCCCGCTGCCACGGAGCTGGCGATCCAGGGGAAGGTCATTAGATTGTTCAGCGACAGGCGGACCACTTGCGCCTCGTAGAATGCAACCGTGCCTGCAGGCTCGACGGGCTCGCAGCGCAAGGCCGGTTTGGCGATGTCCATCCAATGTTCGACGAAATCCTGTGCCTCCGCCGGTGCGCCATGGATCATTGCCTGCACGCCGCCGCATTGCGCGTGACCGAGCACGACAATGCGCTCCACTTTCAGGACGCGGACGCCAAATTCCAGCCCGGCGCTGGTGCCGTGATGATTGCCATCCGGCTGGTAGGGCGGCACCAGGGCGGCCACGTTGCGCAGCGTGAAAAGCTCACCCGGCACGGCGCCGAATACGGTCTGTGGATCGACCCGTGAATCGGCGCAGGCCACGACCAGCGCGTGCGGATGCTGACCCCGTTTGGCAAGCGCTTCGTAGCGCGCCCGATCGGCCGGCCAGAATTCGGCACGAAACCGGCGATAACCCTCAATCAATTGATCCATAATGCCTCTCTGTATTCATCACGGACCGGTGTGCTCATCGAGATATTCCAGCAGCGACTCTTTGAACGGCCCGATGGCGCGGTATGCGGTAACCTCGGGCGGCAAAGCGCGCAAGCCTGCCGCCAATTGAGCTGCGGCATCGGGCAAAGCCACGATATCGGCCAACGGATTGAGATAGGTGCGGATGGTGAATAAAATGCCATCATGCCTGGCGATCCGGCTCAGAGTCTGGCGCTCGACCCGCAGATACAATCTTGCGCCGGCGTCCAGGGCGCTGACGGGTGCAGATGAGCGTATTGCCGCCGGCTGGTGCAATTGGGCGTCGTCATGCACTGACCAGTTGAAGCGCTGGACGATCCGGCCTGGTTTGAGGGCGTGGAAAAACCGCTCGACCGGGGCCTGCAGGGCGCTTTGGTAGTCGGGCACGGGGCCGTGAATTGCGGCCATCGGCCGGCCGATTTTATCGGCCAGATTCCAGCGGCTGGGAAAGCAGACCAGGGCGGCAGTGAGGTGAAACACCCCCCCGATCGGTTCGAGGACGCATAAATCCTCCTGAATCTGCCGCCCGGCGAGCACCAGCGGTTCGTCTTGCCCCTCCATCGGCCAGGCTTGGCCGGTGAGATGGTTCTCAAATCGGCCATAAGCGAGGGTAAAATGGGCTCCGTGATAGCGTGCGAGATGCGCCAGGATCGCGCGCCCGGCTGCATCGGCGGCAGAGGAATGAGCGATCGATGCGACGACCGGGGCAGAGGCCGGCGCGGCGTGCAGCAACCGCTCGCGCAGAGCGCGCTGGGTGTGGTAGCCTTGATCGATATCGAGCCAGTCCGCCGGGGTGACGGCGGCAAGCCCCATAGCCATCCGGTAGGGCCCGGCCTCAAAGGGCAGATAGATCCGGCTTGGCGGCAATGGCTCAGCGTGGTCCATCCGCCCCCCTAGAGCGTTTTGCGTTATCACACACCGGCTCCAGCCGTATTTTTCCGATCAATTTCATTGGTTTAGATGCAGTCGAATGGCTCCATCTAAACCAATATCGATCTCGACGGACATGACGGCCGGGGCGGGGCCGGCTGTGGCGATCGCATTGCCGGCATTCACTCCCGGCAGATTGTGCATCTTCATCCGCACCTCATTATCATAGCGTGGATGACACAATGAAGATGCCCTTACCTGACAACGTGAAATTATATTCTACATTGGTCGTGATCGCGCCGTCCATCATCAAGCCCGGCCAGCATTCTCACGCGCTCACGAAAAATCTTCTTTCACAGTTTGACGCGCTGGGCATATGCTGCATTCTGGCGACTCTGAGAAAGGTTAGGATTTGAGTGATGTCTGGGTCTGATAAGCGCACGGGCGGTGATGGAACGTCCACGAACATTGCGGTCAAGCCGCGTTCGAAGACGCGCAAGCCGACTTTATACAAGGTGTTAATGTTAAACGACGATTATACGCCGATGGAATTCGTCGTGCATGTTCTTGAGCGGTTTTTTCAGAAAAACCGCGAGGAGGCGACCAAGATCATGCTGCATGTGCATCGCCGCGGCGTGGGTGTGTGCGGCGTGTTCACCTACGAGGTCGCTGAGACGAAGGTGACGCAGGTGATGGATCTGGCGCGCCAGAACCAGCATCCTTTGCAATGCACGATCGAGAAAGAGTGACCTTGGAAATGCCGTTTTTGTACGCATATGTATAAGGAAGGTAAAATTTCCCGCGGTGCGGGCGCAGCGAGTGGCGAAAATCGCGGCATAGACCGCCGCGCATAGCAGATAAAATCCAACGGGTTCCCGTTGGGTTCTACCTACTAGGTGATTGGAGTTTGAAAAATGCTTTCGCGAAATCTCGAAGCGACACTGCATCGCGCTCTGTCCCACGCGGCAGATCGCAAACATGAATATGCGACACTCGAACATTTGCTGCTCAGCCTGATCGACGACGCCGACGCCGCCACCGTGCTGCGGGCCTGCGGTGTCGATTTGGAGAAACTCCGCGCCAATGCCATCGAATTTCTCGACAAGGACCTCGCCGGTCTGGCCACCGACCGCGCAGGCGACCCGAAACCCACGGCCGGTTTCCAGCGCGTTGTGCAGCGCGCGGCCATCCATGTTCAATCATCGGGCAAGGATGAAGTAACCGGTGCGAACGTGTTGGTGGCCTTGTTCAGCGAGCGGGAAAGCCATGCGGTCTATTTTCTGCAATTGCAGGACATGACCCGCCTGGACGCGGTGAACTTCATCTCCCACGGCATCGCCAAAGCGCCCGGCCGGCCGGCCGCCCGGCCGCCCGCAGGTTCGAACAATGCCGCCAGCCATGAAGGCTCGGAGAGCGAGCCGGAGCAGAAATCGGCCAAGCGCGGCCAGGACGCATTGACCAATTACTGCGTCAATTTGAACAAAAAGGCGCAGTCCGGCAAAATTGACCCGCTGATCGGCCGCGAGAGCGAGATTGAGCGGACCATCCAAATCCTGTGCCGGCGCAGCAAGAATAATCCGCTTTATGTCGGCGATCCGGGCGTTGGCAAAACCGCCATTGCCGAAGGTCTGGCCAAGCGGATCGTTGAGGGCGACGTGCCTGATGTTCTGTCCAAATCGGTGATCTATGCGCTCGATATGGGCGCCCTGCTGGCCGGCACGCGCTATCGCGGTGATTTCGAGGAGCGGTTGAAAGCCGTTGTCTCCGAGCTTGAGGCGATCCCTGATTCGGTGCTGTTCATCGACGAGATCCACACCGTGATCGGCGCCGGTGCGACCTCGGGCGGGGCGATGGATGCATCCAACCTGCTCAAACCCGCTTTGTCCTCGGGGGCTTTGCGGTGTATCGGCTCGACGACCTACAAGGAATTCCGCAATTATTTCGAGAAGGACCGGGCACTTGTCCGGCGCTTCCAGAAAATCGACGTGGCGGAGCCTTCGGTCGAGGATGCGGTGAAAATTCTGCGCGGGCTGAAGACCGCGTACGAAAAGCATCATAAAATCCGCTATACCGACGAGGCGATCCGCGCCGCCGTTGAGCTCTCCTCGAAATATATCAACGACCGCAAATTGCCTGACAAAGCGATCGACGTGATTGACGAGGCGGGCGCGAGCCGGATGCTTCTGCCGGAGAATAAGCGGCGGAAAACCGTGACTTTGCGTGACATTGAGGAAATCGTCGCGAAAATCGCCCGCATCCCACCCAAATCCGTCTCGGCGGATGACAAGGAGACGTTGCGGACGCTGGAGCGGGATCTCAAATCCATGGTGTTCGGCCAGGATCACGCCATTTCCGCGCTGGCGGCCGCCATCAAGCTCTCCCGCGCGGGGCTGCGAGAGCCGGAAAAGCCGATCGGCAATTATTTGTTCTCCGGCCCAACGGGCGTGGGCAAAACCGAAGTGGCAAGGCAGCTCGCGGCAACCCTGGGCATTCAGCTCACCCGCTTCGATATGAGCGAATATATGGAACGCCATTCGGTCAGCCGCCTGATCGGCGCGCCGCCAGGTTATGTCGGGTTCGATCAGGGCGGTCTGCTGACCGATGCGATCGATCAGCATCCGCATTGCGTGCTGCTGCTCGATGAAATCGAAAAGGCCCATCCGGACCTGTTCAACATTCTGCTGCAGATCATGGATCACGGTAAACTCACCGACCATAACGGCAAGAATGTCGATTTCCGCAATGTGATCCTGATCATGACCACCAATGCGGGTGCGGCCGATATGGCCAAATCCGCCATCGGCTTCGGCCGTGAGGTGCGGGTGGGCGAGGATGAAGACGCGATTAAACGGCTATTCACGCCGGAATTCCGCAACCGTCTGGACGCCGTTATTCCTTTCGGCGGCCTGACGCCGGAAATTGTCGCACAAGTGGTCGAAAAATTCGTCCTGCAGCTTGAGGCCCAATTGGCCGACCGCAACGTGACGATCGAACTATCCTCGGCGGCGAAGGAATTCCTCGCCGAGCGCGGGTACGATCCGCTTTATGGCGCCCGGCCACTGGCGCGCGTGATTCAGGAGCTGATCAAAAAGCCGCTGGCCGACGAATTGCTGTTCGGCAAATTGGTCAAAGGCGGCGCCGTCAAAGTGACTCTGAAAGACGGTGCGTTGGCGTTCGATGTCGCCGAGCAGGCACCGCCTGCTTTGCCGAAACCCGAGGCCGAGGACCCGACCAAAGAGGATGAAGAGGTCGAATAAACCCGACCAAATACGCCTGATGCTCAAGCCGCCGGTGGTTTCGCCGGCGGCTTTTGTTTGGCCAGAGTGGCGTTCAATATGGCCTGCTTGATGCCTTGCGCCGCCTCGGCGGCGGCGGCGGCGGCAACATCGCCCCAATAAGGCACCATGTCGGCCACAGCGAGGTCGTGCAACTGGGTGACCTTACCGACGACGCGGCCATTTTCATCGCGTACGAACCAATCGATCTCGACCGTATCGGTCTGGCCGGCGCTGGGCGTTGCACTCACCTGCCCGTTGATCACGAAATCGGCGGTCTTGGCATCGTCCTGCAAGGTCAGTCCCTGGCCAGGAAGATCCCGCCGCATATTCAGAGCGAGCGCGTGATCGCCATCGCCCAGCGCGCCGCTGACGCCGTTGAACACCACGCGCGGCGGCCGGTTTTCCAGCGATTGCGGGTTGCTCTGCTGGACGCTGGCATTGATCGAGGCGAGTAATTTGGCAAGTCCGGGTGCTGCCTGCTTGGCACTGGCCGCCAGCGTCGCCTGGTCACCCTGCGCCCAGGCGGCTTCGGCCACGGGTGCACCTTCTTGCGTGCCATAGGTTTTGCCGTTCGGGCCGATAATGGCGAAAGCCGGCACCACCATCTGGTTGCTGACATCGGCATGGGCCTGCAAATGCCATTGATATTTCTGCACCGGGCCGGCGAGGCTTGGAATATCCTGCGCGACCAGGGCAGCCGCGAGGTCGGCCGCGTAGTCATTTGCGGCCTCAGCACCGAGCAATGCCGTGGGCGGCGGCGGCACGACCAGAACCGGCGGGGGTGGAATTTCGAGCCGCGCCGCATCGCCGCCCGGATGGCCAAGAAAAGGTTGCGGCAATGTACCGCATCCGGCGAGACTCGTGGTGAGCGCCAGTGTCAGGCCCAGCCAGGGCGATTTCTTCATTCTGCGATCCTGATCATCGATATCTGGTGGCCGATCTTGCCGCCGCCGGCCAATGTGCGGCGGCGATGGGAGAAGAAACGCAGTTCATCCGCGCAGGTATCGAGCGGCAAAATCGTGACCTCGACATCCTCGCGGCGCAACCGGGCGGCGCAATAGCCCGGCAGATCGAACATGAAATGCCCCGGCCGGCCAGGGCTGAAAAACGGCTCATGCAGCGCATCATGCGCCAGCACCGCGTCGCGCAGATCGGTGCCGACCTCGTAGCTGGCCTGTTGGATGCACGGCCCGATGACCGCCTTGATCGGGCCGGTGCCGAGCGCGCGCATGGCTCGCGCGGTGTTCTCCAATATCCCGCCCAGCGCGCCGCGCCAGCCGGCATGGGCTGCACCCACCACCGCTCCGCTCTGATCGGCGAAGAGAACCGGCGCGCAATCGGCGGTGATGATACCCAGGGTCAAACCGGGCCGATTGCTCACCATGGCGTCCGCTGACGGACCATGGGGCCAGGCTGCTGTGACCGTGACCGCAAGCGCGCTATGAATTTGCTGCAAACCGAGCAGCGATGAGGGTGCGGCGCCGATGGCCTGAGCCGCCAGCGCGCGGTTGCGCTTCACGGATTCCACATCATCGCCACCCGACAGGCTGGCATTCAAACTGGCATAAGGGCCAGTCGAGACCCCGCCCTGGCGACCGAAAAAACCATGCGGCACCGGCAGATCCCCGGTGAAAAATTCTATGCTCACGCGGCAAACCCCGGCAGACAAGTCAAGGATTGATGGGACACGGCCATGACCTTGAACAGACTGCCCATGGCTTCGGGCCCGATCAAACGCTGGCTCGCTTGCTGCAAATCGGCGGCACCGCGCCAATCGGCCATGTGCCGGGCGAGAGCCTGGGTGCGTTGAATAATCCCCAGTTCGAGCAGAAAACGCCCTTGGCGAACCGGGCCATGGACCAGACCATGAGCTTGCCTGGCCGCTGCGGCGAGGGACGCGAAATCGACATGGGCGGTGATGTCGCCCAGGCCCGCATGGCGCAGAGGGTTGGATGGGTTGCCGCCATGCAGCGCCTGCAACGAATCGCCGCAGCCAGACTGGGCGGATCCGTAATCGATGAACAAGGCCGCACCGCCCTGCCCCACTAATCGGGCTGTAAGAGTGGCGACAACGGCGAGCGAGGCTTCGTTGAGTTCGCGCACGCTGCCCGGAGCGTCATCGGGAAGGCTGATCGGACTTGGCTGTTCAACAAATTCACCTTGATCGACAAATCGTTCCATCCAGCCGCTCTCGCGGCGGACGAATTGGCGGATCGGCAAGGCGTCGAGGAATTCATTGGCCAAGAGGATCATCGGCCCGGGCGGCAGGCTGTCGAGCGTGTCGTGAAACAAGGCGGCAGGGAATTTGGCCCTGAGAATAGCGCGCAGGCGCGGCGAGAATTCGACGAAATGCAAGGCCAAGGCGGCGGCAAATCCCGCGTCCGCGCGCCCGGCCGCACGCAGCGCATCGGCCATCAGCGTGCCTTTGCCAGGGCCTGCTTCGACCAGCAGAAAGGCAGCGGGCTGGCCCATCATGCGCCAGACGATGAGCGCCCAGAGCCCTAGAATTTCACCGAAAACCTGAGATATTTCAGGTGCCGTCGTGAAATCGGCAAAGGGATCGCATTGGCCGTAATAGGCCGTGTTGGCCCGCGCCATGAATCTGTCGAGCCGCTCGATCACGCGATTAGATGAGCGGCCCGCGCCGCACGCCGGGCGCGGATGATCATCCAGATGCCGACCAATATCATCGGCACCGACAAAACCTGACCCATGGTCAGACCAAAGGGCAGGAAGCCCAAAAACCAGTCCGGCTCGCGGAAACATTCCGCCGTGGTGCGCGCGATACCGTAGCCGGTGATGAAAATGCCGGTCAGCAGCCCCGCCTGCCGGCGCACACGCTCCGAGCGCACCGCCAGCAACAGCACGCCGAACAGAATGACGCCTTCCAGCAAAGCCTCGATCAATTCGGAGGGGTAGCGCGGCACCATGGAGCCCGATTGCGGATAGATCATCGCCATCGGGAACCAGGCGGGTGCCGGGCGGCCCCATAATTCGCCATTGATGAAATTCGCCAACCGGCCGAGAAACAGGCCGATCGGCACGCAGACGGCGATGCGGTCGGCAAACATCCAGATGCTCAGACGGTGCTTGCGGCAGAAAATGATGATCGCCAGCGTCACGCCGAGCATGCCGCCGTGAAAACTCATCCCGCCATCCCACACCGCGATAATCCGGGCGGGGTGGGTGAAAAAGAACAGCGGCTGGTAGAACAGCACATAGCCAATGCGCCCGCCGAGGACGACGCCGAGTGTGGCCCAGGAGAGGAAATCATCAACCTGCTCGCCGGTTGCAACATTTGGGGCAAGCCGGTTCAGCCGGCGGCAAAACTGCCAGCCGATCAATAACGCGGTGATATAGGCCAGGGCGTAATAATGGATCGCAAATGGCCCGATCCGCACCAGAATCGGATCGAAATGCGGCCAGATCAGTGGGGTCATAAATATTGGTCCGCTTGGCTGAGAAACTGATGGATATAGGCTGCCACACCGTCTTCGAGCGTGGTGAAGCCGCGGTCATAACCGGTGGCGATCAGGCGGGACATAGGGGCCTGGGTGAAGGATTGGTATTGTCCGCGCAAGATCTCGGGCATGGGGATGAACTCGATCCGCTCTTCGACGCCGCAGGCCCGGCAGACCGCGCGCGCCAGATCGGCGTAGGTGCGCGCCCAGCCTGTGCCCAGATTAAACAGGCCGTTGACCGCAGGGTTGGCGAGCAGGAAATTGATCACCGCGACGACATCGCCAACCCAGATGAAATCGCGCTGCTGGGCACCATCGGCGATTTCGGGCCGGTCGGAGCGGAACAGGCGCGCGGGGCCGCCGGCTGCGACCTCGTCATGCTTGACCTTCACCACCGAGACCATTTTGCCTTTGTGATATTCGTTGGGGCCATAGACGTTGAAGAATTTCAGCCCGGCCCATTGCGGCGGCCGGTGCCGGCCGGCGGCGACTTCGCGCGCCACCCACAGATCGAACGCGTGCTTGCTCCAGCCATATAGGTTCAGCGGCCGCAACCGGGCCAGGGCGGCCGGGCTCGCGTCATCATCAAAGCCCAGCGCGCCATCGCCATAGGTCGCCGCCGAGGAGGCGTAGATGAACCGCACGCCGCGATCGGCACAATAGGCCCAGAGCATCTGGCTGAGCCCGACATTGCTGCGCCAGACCAGATCGCCATCGGTCGCGGTGGTTTGGCTGATCGCGCCCAGATGAATGATCGTCTCGATCGGCGGGTGGCTGGCGAGGAATTGTTCGATGTCATCGGGATGGATCAGCTGGGCTGGCGGGTGGCGGCGCAGATTGCGCCATTTATCGCCTTGGCGCAGCCGATCGACGATCACCGTCTCGGTGCCGCCGGCCACCAAAGCTGCCTGCAAATTTGACCCGATAAACCCTGCGCCGCCCGTGACCAAAATCATTCGCCGGCTTATAGAGAGGGAGCAGTGATCAGTCACCAC
>NCAP01000067.1 GCA_002255495.1 Rhodospirillales bacterium 20-60-12
TGATCGTTTTACAACGACACGCTCTATGTTCATTTTGTCGATCAATTTCATTGGTTTACCTGGAGCCAAGTGACTCCATCTAAACCAATATTGATCTAGGCTGCGGCATAGGGTGATGGAATTTCTAACGCCCTGGGCGGATATAACAGATTTTTCTATTTCAAAGTATTTTTACGCAAATATGAACTTTTAATCCCATAATTACGGGCTTTACTTAGAATAATCTTTTCTTTCGCAGGTCCATACCCTAATTGTTGCAATGCAGAATATGTTGGGGACCGGAAGCGCTGGTGCTTCTGCTCACTCAAGGTGGAACCGCATGATACCCGTTGCTCTGGACCCTTCGCTTTTGCGCATTGCTGTTGCTGGTAACGGGGCGATTGCCTTGCGCCGGTTCATCGCTTTGCGGGCGGCGGGCGGTGTTGATTGCCTGTTTTTTGCCAACCAGCCCACTGCCGACATCGTGGCCGAGGCCGGTGCGTATTTGCGCCCCTATTTGCCGCAAGCGGCTGATTTGGCGGGGCTGAATATTCTCTGGGTGGTCGATGTCGCTGACGATGTTGCAGCCGGCCTCGCGCAGGCCGCGCGGGCGGCGAAAGTGATCGTCAATGTCGAGGACCGTTTGCCGTTCTGCGATTTTCACTCGGTTTCGGAAATTCGCCGCGGCGATTTGCTGATCACGGTATCGACCAATGGCCGTGCCGCGGGGCTTGCCCGGCGCATTCGCCTGACCTTGGAGAATGCGTTCGGGCCGGTCTGGGCGGAGCGGATCGAGCGGGTCGCGGCGCTGCGCAAAATCTGGAAAAGCGAGGGGCTGAGCATGGCTGAAGCCTCGGCGCGGATTGAAGATTTGGTCGCTCACGAAAACTGGCTTGGCTGCTCGAAAGATAATTGTCCCATTTTCCAAAAGGCCCAACTGAATGTCTGATCACGCTGCCCTTACCCTGCCCCGCACAGCGCCCTTCGATGCCGAGCAGATTTCCGCCCTTGATCGGGTGATCGGTGCGAGCAACCCTTTGCAGCGCGCCTGGCTGACCGGATTTCTCGCCGGGTTGGATGCGGCCGCGGGCAAGGCTGCCGCACCGGCGGCACCGGCGGTGAAAATTCCGCTGCTGATCCTGTATGGCACGGAATCGGGCAATACCGAGGCGCTGGCCGGGCGGGCGAAACAGGAAGCCGCACGCCGCGGCTTTTCAGCGCGCGTGGCCGATATGGCGGACACGGATATCGATGCTTTGAAAAATGCGGGGAATTTGTTGCTCATTGTCTCGACCTGGGGCGATGGCGAGCCGCCGCAACGCGCGGCCATGTTCTACCGCGCGCTCATGGCCGACAGCGCGCCGCGCCTGGATGGCCTGGCTTTCAGTGTGCTCGCCTTGGGTGACTCCTCCTACGCACAATTTTGCGAAACCGGGCGGGTGATGGACGCGCGGCTGGAGGCGCTTGGTGCGACGCGCATCGCTCCCCGGCTGGAGTGCGATTTGGATTATGAAGCACCGGCCCAGGATTATATCCGCAGCCTGCTGGAAACACTGACGCCGGATGCGGGCTCGGTGATCCATGTCGATTTCCATAAATCCAGTGATGTGCCGAGCGCGATATCGAAAGCGACACCATTGGCGGCGCCGATTTCAGCGCATCATCTGCTGACCTCCTCGCGCTCGGATTCCGCGACCTATCATGTCGAGCTTGATCTGGCGGGTTCGGGCTTGACCTATGAGCCGGGCGACTCGCTCGGTGTGTTGCCGGAGAATGATCCAAGGGAGATTGCCGCCCTCAAGCGCGCGGCCGGCCTGGGTGAGGATCGCTCGATCGATGCGGCACTTTCATCGCGCCTGGATATTGCGACATTGACGCCGAAATTGATCGCCGATTACGCCACACTGACCAATGACGCGGCCCTTGCGGATTTGTCAAAAGACGAGGTTAAACGCGCGGCCTTTATTGAGGGCAGGCAAGTGATCGATCTGCTCGAGAGCTTTGCGCACCAACTCTCCGCCGCGCAATTATCGGGTCTGTTGCGGCCTTTGCAGCCGCGTTATTATTCCATCGCCTCGTCGCAGAAACTGGTCGGTGAAGAAGCGCATCTGACCATCGCACGGCTGGCCTATGAGAGTGCGGGGCGAGCGCGCCAGGGTGTTGCCTCGACCATGCTGGCCGATCGGCGCCGGGCCGGGGAAAATTTGAATATTTTCGTCAAGCCGAATACGCATTTCCGTTTGCCTGAGGATCCGGCTGCATCGATCATCATGGTCGGGGCCGGCACAGGGCTTGCCCCTTACCGTGCCTTTTTGCAAGAGCGCGAAGCGACCAAGGCGCGCGGGCCTTCATGGCTGATTTTTGGCCATCGCACATTCACCCATGATTTTCTGTATCAGCTCGAAATTCAGGATTGGGTGGAGCGCGGTATTATCACCGATCTCGATCTCGCTTTCTCGCGTGACCAGCCCGAGAAACGCTATGTTCAACACGCGCTATGGGCCAAGCGCGACGCGCTGAAGGCGCGGCTGGATGATGGTGCAACGCTGTATTTATGCGGCGATGCAAAACATATGGCGCGCGACGTGGAGGCGATGCTGAAGAACATTCTGGGCGAGACCGAGAGCGAAGGCCAGGACAAGCTCGATGGATTGATCCGCGCCGGACGGTATAAGAAGGACGTCTATTGATGTTGGATGTTCTGAACGAGAAGCCACGCGCACGGATTGCGGAACCGCCTGCTTCATCCGAGGCGTTGCAGCTTTTGACGAGAGCCTTGCGCGACGGCGAGTTCGGCAGGATCGCTTTGGTGTCCTCCTTCGGGGCGGAATCGGCCGTGCTGCTGCATCTGGTCGCGCGGGTTGATCCCTCGACACCGGTGATATTTTTGCAGACCGGCAAATTATTCGCCGAGACACTCGCCTACCGCGATCAATTGATCGCGTTGCTCGGCCTGGGTGACGTGCGCAACATTGAGCCCGCTGCCAAGCAACTCGCCCAGCATGATCCGCGCGGCGATTTATGGTCGGTTGATCCGGATTTATGTTGCGCGGTGCGCAAGACCATGCCGCTCGATGACGCGCTCGATGGGTTTGATGGCTGGATCACCGGGCGCAAGCGGGTGCAAGGCGGATTGCGGGCGGGGCTTTTGCCCGTGGAAACCGGCCCCGATGGGCGGCATGTGTTGAACCCGCTTCATGATTGGTCGCAAGACGCGCTTGATTCCTATTTCGCGGCGCATGATTTGCCGCGCCACCCGCTTGAAGCCCAAGGCTATCTGTCGATCGGCTGCGCGACATGCACGCGCCGCACCAAGCCTGGCGAGGACCGCCGCTCCGGCCGTTGGGTCGGCATTGCCAAAACCGAATGCGGCATTCATCTGCCGCGCGCTGACGCAGGATCAATCTAATGCCCGACCAGATTCAATTATCACGCAACGAATTCATCAAGGCTGAAAGCAATCTGCTGCGCGGCTCACTGGCCGAGGCGCTCGATGTCGCGGTATCCGGCGCCATTTCGGAAGATGATGGGCAGCTCATCAAATTTCATGGCATTTATTTGCAGGATGACCGCGATTTGCGGCCCGAACGGGCGAAGCGAAAACTCGACCGCGCTTATTCCTTCATGGCGCGGCTGCGGGTGCCGGGTGGGTATCTGACTCCGACGCAATATCTGGCCATGGACGAACTGGCCGATCAGCGCGGCAATCATACATTGCGCCTGACGACACGCCAATCGATTCAGTTTCACGGCATCATCAAATCCAATTTGCGCGCTGCGATGCAGCAGGTGGATCGGGCGTTGCTTGATACGATCGCGGCTTGCGGCGATGTCAATCGCAATGTCATGGCGACACCCAACCCGCATCTGGGTGCGGCCTATGCGCAGGCGATTGATGCGGCGCGTGCGATCAGCGCGCATTTATTACCTCATTCGAGCGCCTGGCGTGAGATTTTTCTGAATGGCGAAAAACTGGTCGGCGGCGAGCCTGAATATGAGCCGATTTATGGCAAGACCTATTTGCCGCGCAAATTCAAAATTGCGATTGCGGTGCCGCCGCATAATGATGTTGATGTGTTTGCCCATGATCTGTCCTACATTGCGATCGTCGAGCATGATCAAGTGGTGGGCTATAATATTGTCGTGGGCGGCGGCATGGGTGCGACCCATGGGGATGCGGAAACCTATCCGCTGATTGGTCAGATCATCGGGTTCTGCCCGGTGGCGCAAGTGTGTGAGGTCGCTGAAGCGGTGGTCACCACCCAGCGCGATTATGGCAACCGCTCGAACCGGCGCCGGGCGCGGTTGAAATATACGATCGAGGATCGCGGGATTGACTGGTTTGCCGGCGAGGTAAACCGGCGCATGACAACGCCCCTGCAAGCCGCGCGCGCTTATGAATTCACCGGCAATAATGACGCGATCGGCTGGGCCACCAGCGCCGATGGGCTGCATCATTTGACGTTATTCGTCGAGAACGGCCGCATTGCCGATCATGAAGGGTGGCGCTTGAAATCTGCCCTTGTCGCGATTGCCAAATTGCCGGGCCTTGCCAAGATTGGCGCGTTCATCATTTCGGCGAACCAGAATATCATCATTGCCAATGTGAATGAGGGCGAGCGCGCCCTCATTGATGGAATCCTGGCCGATCATGGGGTTGGTCAGACGCATTCGACACTACGCCGCAACGCCATGGCGTGTGTGGCGCTGCCGACATGCGGCCTGGCATTGGCCGAAAGCGAGCGATATTTGCCTGATCTGATCAGCAAGATCGATATGTTGCTCAGCAAGCACGGTGTGGCGGAGATACCGATTACGGTGCGTATGACCGGTTGCCCGAACGGGTGCGCGCGGCCTTATCTGGCCGAGATCGGCCTGGTGGGCCGGGGCCCCGGCAAATATAATCTGCTGCTGGGTGCGGCCCATGACGGCTCGCGCCTGAACCGGCTTTATCGGGAGGATCTCAACGAGGCGGAGATTCTGGCGGCGTTGCAACCGATGATCGAACAGTTCGCCAAAACCCGCCAGCAAGGCGAGAGTTTTGGCGATTTCTGTCACCGCGTGATGTGATGTTTCGGGCCGCTAGAGCGTGATCGTTTTACAACGATACGCTCTAGGGTCATTTTGTCGATCAATTTCATTGGTTTAGCTGGAGCGAACTGACTCCATCTAAACCAATATTGATCTGGAGGCTGATTTCAGTTCATGGCGGCGCCGAGAATTGTGCCGTCATCTTGCTGGACCAGAACAGCCTCGTGCTTGCCGATATGGGGTGGGGGGACGAGGCTCATGGCTGATCCGGTATAGCGGCCCAAATTGGCGATGGAGCGCACGACATTGACCTCGGTCAACGTCGCGCCGGCATTTTCACCGCCGCCGATTGGTGTTGTGTCAGTGGAATCGAAACTGAAGAGATAGATTGTGCCATCGACGGGGTGGGCGGCGGCGGTTAGATTGATTCGCTTTTGCCCTGCCTGCTGATCGAAGCTGATGTCGACAGCGGCATGTTGGGCTGCGGCCTCAGCAGCCTTGATGGCGCGGGTGACGGCCCGCCGATCTGAACCGACCAATTGCGCGCCGCCATCGATCACATCCTCCGGCGTGTAGACATCGCTGCTATGATGCAATGAGGCGTAGTTATTTTGGCGCTGGGTTGCGGCATCGAGCGAGAATTCGTCCTTCCAGCCGGTATTGTTCCAATAGGTGACGTGCAGATCGAGCGGGAGAATGTCCGGGTCCTGGGCTTTTAACTCGCGCAGCAGCGCATCCGCCGGTGGGCAGGAGGAGCAGGATTGCGAGGTGAATAATTCCACGACGACGGGCCGCGGTGCCGCCCATGAAGCTGTGGCGAATGTGCAAGCCAGAAGCAAAGATGCGAGATATTTCATCATGATCCGCTAAACCAGTTATAACCCTGGTCCTCCCAATAGCCGCCTGTGTAGGTGTTGCCGACCTCGATCGCCGTCACGGATTTTGGATTTTTGAAACCCAATTTGACGGGAATGCGCAGCCTGACCGGGGCACCGAATGGTGCTGTGAGTGGTTTGCCCAGAAAATCGAGTGCCAAAATCGTTTGCGCCTGCAGGGCTGATGGCATGTCGATGCTGGAATAATATCCATCGGCGCAGCGGAATGTGACATAGCGGGCGGTCAGGTCCGCGCCGATTTTTGCGAGAAATTGCCGCAGCGGCACGCCGCTCCATTGGCCGATGACCCGCCAGCCTTCGACGCAGGTCATCCTTGTGATCTGGCTTTCCTGTGTCATGGAGCGGAGCCGGTCGAGCGACCAGGCGGATTGATCGGTCACCAGACCGGAAACTTTCAACCTGAATGTCAGCGGGTCGACCTCGGGTGCCTGGGCGATATCGTAGAAGGCATTGAAGCGCGGCGGATTGGTGATCAGGTTTTCCGAGAATGTCGGCGCCAATTTGTGCGGGTCGAACAGCGCGGCCTGCACGCGATCATTGAAGCGCGACATGAATTGTAAAATCCGATCCGAAATGTCGGGATGTTTTGGATCGTTGTAGTCACAGCCGGGCAATAATCCGACCGCGGCCAATGAGGTGGCGCGCAGCAACAGGCGGCGCCGGTCGAGCATGAGGGGCGACATTATGGGGCCTCCTTGACTTGGCCGCCGGCGATCATGGGCCATAACACTTTGGGGATGAGTGCCACGAGCAGCAGATGAATGATGATGAAGGCGACGATCAGGCTCATGGCAAAGAAATGCACATAGCGGGCGATGAAATAGCCACCGCACAGATCGGTCAGCCAGGAAAACTGCACCGGCTTCCAGATGGCGAGGCCGGAGATGACCATGATGATGCCGAGCGCGATGATGCCGACATACATGGCGCGTTGGACCTGATTATACACACCGCTCTGATGCGGCAGTTGGAAGCGCAGTGCGGCTGCGAACTCGGTGATTATTTTGCGGGGTGCTAGAGGCAGGAATTTACGGCGAAAATGGCCGGAGGAAATACCCCAGATCAGATAGGCCAGCCCGTTCAGCATCAACAGCCACATGGCGGCGAGATGCCAGGCAATGGCAGCACCAAGCCACTGACCGATGGTGATCGATGAGGGGAAATTGAAATCGAACAGGGGTGAGGCGTCATAAATTTGCCAGCCGCTGCCGATCATTGTGACAATCGCCAGCGCATTGACCCCATGCATGATGCGCAGCGGCAAGGGGTGGATCGCGCGGATCTTGGCAGGTCCGGGATTGGTCATCGGCATGATGTGCTCCTGTGTCCTATAGAGCGTGTTCGTTTCACAACGACACGCTCTATGGTCATTTAGTCGATCAATTTCATTGGTTTAGATGGAGTCCGCTCACTCCATCTAAACCAATATCGATCTGATGGCACTTGAAGGAATACGGCAAGGGTGTCCATGCATCGAAACGATGCCGATTCGGCATTGGCCTTGCGCACGGCGGATCGGGATAATGCGTCATTGGCCGGGAAACGTCTCGGCCAGACAGACAATTCGAGGAGGACTTTATGAAATCACTTCTGATCGGCCTGCTTTGCATCGGTTTTGCCGGCAGCGCCTTTGCCCAGACGGAAACCCAGTCGCAAACCCCGTCGCCCAATGTCAGCGGCATGCAGGACCCCGGCAATATTACCCCGCAATCGCTCCATATGATGAAATTCCGCGTCACGATTTCGCCGGCGCAGATGCACACGATGAGCCGTGACATGCGGGCCCATGCGGCGATGAGCTGCAGCATCCAGAATATTTTTCCAGGTGCGACGGACTCTGCGGTTCTCGTCTGCGGCGGCTGATCTGGGAGATATCGCAGGTTTGCCACGCTTCCCGTAACTGTTCGGGTTTGCAGTGAGCCTGCCGCTTGGCTGTTGTTTCGCCCGCGGCATTGTCGCGGGCGACGCGCAGCTCGGCCCATGTAAGTGCGCTGCAAACTCTCGCTTGCCAACGCCAGCATGCGAGAGGATAATTTACCCGGCTGTTTAACGCAGGATGTTGATGCCGAAACTCAGAGCAAAGCTCGAAGCCAAGCGCGCCGAACGGTTGCTGAACCAGGCTTGGCGCGAGGCTTATGAGGATTATGTCGCGACCCTGTCGCGCACGCGCTTTGCGGAATTCGCGCGCTCGCCGGGCGATAAATTCCCCGATTTCATGCTGCCGAGTACCGATGGCCATATGTTGGCTCTGGATGATCTGCTCGCCGATGGTCCGCTGGTGATCACGTTTTATCGCGGCAAATGGTGCCCGTTTTGCCTGCTTCTGCTCGATGCGCTCGCCGAGATTCAGCCTGAGATCCATAAATTGGGCGCGCGTTTGGTCGCGATCACGCCTGATACAGGCGGGCGGGCTTTGGAGGTTCGCCAGCGGCATAAGGCGGATTATAACATATTATGCGATGTCGATTCGGGTGTTGGTTTGGCTTGTGGTGTGATGTTCCATACGCCCGCGCTCTATGATTCGAGGCTTGCCGCGGCCGGGGTGGATTTGACCGCGTATCATGGCAATCCTTCGCATTTTGTGCCGATCGCCGCGACTTTTGTGGTTAATCGGGAAGGTTTTATCACCTGGCGCTTCATCGATGTGGATTTCACGATCCTGGCCGATCCTGAAGATATTCTGGCGGCACTGAGGGAGTTGGCCTGATGGAATTGCAGCAGGTGCGCTATTTCATTGCCTTGGCCGATACATTGAATTTCACCCGCGCGGCCGAGATATGCAACGTGACGCAGCCGGCTTTGACACGGGCGATTCAGCGGCTTGAGGATGAATTGGGCGGGCCGTTGCTGTTTCGTGAACGCAACCTGACCCGCCTGACCGAGCTTGGCCGGACCGTTCAGCCGCATTTGCAGACCATGCTCGATTCAGCCGATGCCGCGCGCAAGCTGGCGGAGCTTCATAAAAAAGGTGATCCGACCAGCCTGACCATCGGCATCGGGCCCGGCATAAGCCCGACACCCATTATCAGCGCGGTCAGTGAGATTGCCCGGATGATGCCCAGGCTCGCGGTGAATTTTCAGGATGCGCCGGATTCCGGGCTGATTGATTTCATGCTCAATGACGAGATCGATTGCGCGTTGCTGTCGGGCAGCGCCGACCTGCCTGAACGGGTCAATCGCTGGCCGCTCTACACCGATCAGGCGATGGTGGTTTTGCCGCTGGACAGCAGGCTGGGGCGGCAATCGCATCTCACCTCGGATGATTTGGCCGGCGAGACGATTTTGCTGGGCGAGAATTGCGGGGGTTTTGGCCATCGTTTGGTGAACGGTGCGGAGCGCCCGATTCAGACCCGCCGCTGTGGCGGCACATGGCAGCAAATGCTCGAATTGGTGACGGCCGGGCTCGGTGTGGCCTTGCTCTCGACCCGGCTGACCATACCGGCGAGCCTTGCCGCCATACCGCTTTCGATGCCCAAGCTGACCCGCAATATTCTGCTCACCAGCGTCGCGGGACGGCGACCGAACGCGGCCGTGGCCGGCTTTATCAAGCTCTGCCGCGCGCAATCCTATGGTTAGATCGGTTTCATTGTTTTAACGGATTTCGATGGGCAGCATTTCGAGGCGCTGCTGGTTTTGCAGTTTCATCAGCATTTGCAGCGGCGCGGGCAGCAAGGCGGCGGCGCGGACATTGCTCAGCGGGTTGGCCTTGGAGAGGGCTTTGGCGAGAATTTCATGCAGGCTCGGCTCCGGTTCGGCATTGACCAGATCGATCGGCGCATTCGGTTTCAAGCCCAAGGCCTGCCGGACCACGGCGAAGCTGGTGTTATACCCGCCGAGCTGATCGACCAGGCCGTTTTGAACCGCTTGCGCGCCGGTCCATACCCGGCCTTGGGCAATCGCCTCGATTTGCGCCGGCGTCATGTGGCGGCCGGCTGCGACCCAGCCGACGAATTGCTGATAATTACCCTCGATCATGGTTTGGACCGCTGCCATTTGCGCCGGGGTCCAGGTTGTGGCGGGATCGTCGAGCCCGGCATTGGCGCCGCGCGAGACGGCATCGAGCGAGACATTGAGTTTTTGCAGCAGGCCGCCATAGCTGAATTTGCCGGCGAACACGCCGATTGAGCCGGTCAAGGTTGCGGGATCGGCGACGATTTTGGCGCCATGGCTGGAAATCCAATAGCCGCCGGATGCGGCGAGCCCGCCCATTGAGACGATGACGGGTTTATGGGCGTCGGCGGCTTTGGCAAGCTCCGCGCCGATGACGGCGGAGCCGGTGACGGTGCCGCCGGGCGAATCGACCCGCAGGATAATCGCCTTGATGGATTTATCCTTGATGGCGTGGGCCAGTTCGGCGGCGAGCTTGGCGGGCTCGATATTATCGCCCGAACCGCCATTGGCGGACGGCGCCTCGATATCGCCGCTGGCGATGATCAGGCCGATTTTTGTGGCGTCCACCGGCGCGTGGTCTTCGGCTTTGATGTAGTCGGCGAGTTTGACATGTTTGATGCCGGCCTGTTCGGGCAGGCCGGTCAGGGGAATGATCTCGTCGATCAGGCCTTTCGCCTTGGCATCGGCCGGGGTGTAGGGTGCGGCATCGATCAAGGCGGAGATTTGGGCCGGGGTTTGCTTCATGCGCTCGGCCACCGGTGCCAGGAATGACGTGTAGAGCGAGTCCGCGAGGCTGTTGAGCATCAATGAGTTGGCATCGGACGGGCCGGTGCGGGTGAAGGTCTCGGGGTAGGATTTATAGGCGCCCATTTTCGGGAATTGGGCGCTGACGCCGATTTGCGTCAGCAGCGCGCCGGCGAAGGGGGTCTCGAGGCTGAGGCCGGTGACGGAGAAATCACCGGCGGCGGACATTTCGATTTTATTGGCGGCTGTTGCAATATCGTAACTGCCTAATCCTGGCGCACCATCGAAGGAATCGGCGATGGCGGTGACCGGCATGAAGCTGATTTTGCGATAGCGCATCAGGGCGTTGTGCAATTCTTCAGCCGTTGTCAGGCTGCAACAACCGCCGCCGAGTTTGACCTGCACCCCTTCGACCTGCGGGTTATGGGCGGCATTATCGATGGCGAGCAGAGTGTTCACCAAGGTCGGTGTTTGGTTGAATTGCAGGCTCTCGAACGGGCTTTCGTTCTGCTTGTCGGGGATGCCTTGGGTCAGATTGATATTCAGAACGTAATGGTCGGGCATTTTATGGATTTCACCATGTTTGAAATGCTCAGCCAGCCCCGCGACGAGCAAAATGAAGGCGAGCGTGATGACACCGATGCCGATGAGGCCGAAACGGAAAATCATCCAGATGAAACCGAAAATGCGCGCCAGCATGGTCACTCCCCGTCAACCCATTGGTGTGGATAGTATGTAGGCTGTGTGCGCCATCGACAAGTCAGGCAAATTTCAATGCGTGGCCAGGAATATGGTGGCGTTGATCGGCGCGGCTGATGGCAGGCCCTGCCCCGGGTGCAGGATATAGGAGATGATATCGCTGAGCGGGGTGGCGCGCTCCAGATCGCGCGGGATCATGTGATAATCGGGCGGGTAATAGCCCAAAATGACCGGTGCGTCGGGTGGTATCGATCGCCAGCACGCGGCCATGGCGCCTTTGGGGATCAATTGATCCTTGCCACCGTATAAAATGAAGGTCGGCGCGCGCAACGTGGCGCAGGCCTGTAAGGCATCGCCCATCATGCGCACGAGCCCGGCGATTGTGCCGATGCGGGTCGCGCGAATGGTCAGCGGATCCCGCGAGAAGGCGATGAGGGCGGCGATGTTGTCGCTGGCGCGCACCGCGGCCTGCTTGCCGGTGAGGCGATAAGCGGGAGCGAGCGCATTGCCCACAGCGAGGCTGGCGCGGAAGAGCGGGTTGAGGGCAGCGCCACCCCAGACCGCGGGGGCGGAGGCGATGAATGTGACGCCTGGCGGTGGATTGGCCGAACCGGCCAGCAATAATATTTCAGCACCACCCATGCTCTCGCCCATCACGGTCAGTTTCGTGCCCGGGTGCCGCTGCTGGAGTTGGGCGATCATTTGCCGCGCATCATCCAGATAGGCCGCGGTGCCGGCCCATTGCCCGCGATCGGCCGTGGCGCCGAAGCCGGGCTGATCCGGCGCGATGACCTCGATGCCGGCCTTTGACAGGGCGGCGGCGGGAATCGCCCAGCCATCGCGGCTGTCATCGAAGCCGTGCAAGGCGAGCACGAGAGCTTTCACGGGGGCATTCATGGGGGCATTCATGGGGCCTTGCGGCCGCCAGACCCGGTAAGGCAGTTGCGTGCCGTCCCGCAGGTGAAAAACGCCATTGGTGATGATCGGCTCGCCGGGGCGCGGGTGCGGCGGGTGAAACGCGGTGGCACAGCCGCTGAGCAGAAGCAGCAGGGCGGCCATGCAGAGTGTCAGACGGTTTGAATTCATCGCCGCTAGGGCTATCATCGGGCTCGCGCCGACACCAGAGAGGTTTCCCATGCCCGATATGCCAAGCCCCGCCCCGACCGAGACGATTATGGTTCACGATCGCGTGGCCGCGTGCGATGGCGGCGGCGGCGCGCTGGGCCATCCGAAAGTGTATCTGCGCCTTGTCGATGGGCAGGTGATTTGCCCGTATTGCTCACGCCATTTCGTGCTGGCTGCTGACGCGCCTGCCGGTTCGGCCCATTGAACAAGCCCGCGCGGCTCGTGCTGGTCGACGGGTCGGGATATATTTTCCGGGCGTTTCATGCGCTGCCGATGATGAACCGGCCGGACGGCACGCCGGTGAATGCGGTGTTCGGGTTTTGCAATATGCTCTCGCGGCTGCTGCGCGATCATACGGGGACACATCTGGCGGTGATTTTCGATGCCGGGCGCAACACGTTCCGCAATCGCATTTACGATCAATATAAGGCGCATCGGCCTGAACCGCCGGCTGAATTGGTGCCGCAATTCGCGTTGATCAGGCAAGCGACGCGGGCTTTCGGCGTGCCCTCGATCGAGCTTGCCGATTGGGAGGCTGATGATCTGATTGCGAGCTATGCGCGCGCGATGCGCGAGGGGGGCGGCGAGTCGATTATCGTCTCATCGGACAAGGATTTGATGCAATTGATCGGCGATGGCGTGACCATGCTCGATCCGATGAAAAATATTCCCATCGGTCGCGATGAGGTGATGGCGAAATTCGGCGTCGGCCCGGACAAGGTGATCGAAGTGCAGGCGCTGATGGGCGACAGCGTGGATAATGTTCCGGGCGTGCCGGGCATTGGGCCCAAGGGGGCGGCGCAATTGATCGGTGAATATGGCTCGCTGGAAGCAGCCTTGGCCGCAGCCCCCGCCATGAAGCCTTCAAAGCGCCGCGACTCACTGATCGAACATGCGCAAGCGGCCTTGATTTCCAAGCAATTGGTCACCTTGCGCGATGATGCGCCGCTGCCTGAGCCGATTGAGAATTTCACGCTGCGGCCGTGGGACGATGCCGTTCTGAATGCGTTTTTCGATGAGCAGGGCTTTAATAGCATCCGCACCAGGCTCGGGCTGAACGTGACCGCAAACGCGCCGGCGGCGGCTGATGTGTCGCGTGAGACGCGGCCGGTTGAACCGTTCGGACCCTACACGACGGTTGCGTCCCTCGATGATTTGACACCCTGGCTCGATGCCGCGCGCAACGCCGGACGATTTGCCATTGATACGGAAACGACATCGCTTGATACGATGCGCGCTGATCTGGTAGGCATATCATTGGCAACGGAGCCAGGCCGGGCCTGCTATATTCCGCTTAATCATATCTGGCCGGGCCAGGCGGATGCGGCTTTGGTGCTCGACGCGCTGCGGCCGTTATTGGCCGACCCGAGCGTGCTGAAAATTTTCCACAATGCGAAATATGACATCGAAATTCTGAATCGTGCAGGCATAGAGACGATCTATCCGATCGACGATACGATGTTGATTTCATACGCGGCCGATGCCGGGCGGCATGGCCATGGGATGGATGAATTATCCGCGCTGCATCTCGGCCACACGCCGATCACGTATGATCAAGTGACGGGCACGGGGCGCGCGCGGTTGAGTTTTGCCGAGGTGCCGCTTGATCGGGCGACGGCTTACGCGGCGGAAGATGCCGATGTGACATTGCGGCTCTGGCTCGCTTTGAAGCCGGGTTTGCGGGGTGCGAAAGCGCTGGCGATTTATGAGACGATGGAGCGGCGGCTGATCCCTGTTCTGGTGGCCATGGAGCAGGCCGGAGTAAAAGTTGATCGGGCGGATTTGCAGCATATTTCAGCGGAATTCGCCGAGCGGATGGCGGTTTATGAAACCACGATCTATCAGCTCGCCGGGCAGAATTTCAATTTGGGAAGTCCCAAGCAATTGGGGGAAATTCTGTTCGATCAGATGAAATTGCCCGGCGGCAAGCGGATGAAAACCGGCGCCTGGGGCACTGATGCATCGGTGCTCGAAGGGCTTGCCGAACAGGGCCATGAATTGCCCGCGCGGATTCTCGATTGGCGGCAACTGGCAAAATTGAAATCGACTTATACCGACGCGTTGGTCGAGCAGTTCAATCCCGCGACCGGGCGGGTGCATACGAGTTTCGCCATGGCGATTACCAGCACCGGGCGCTTATCATCGACCGATCCGAATTTGCAGAATATTCCGGTGCGCACCGAGGAGGGCGGGCGCATCCGACGGGCCTTCATTGCCGAAGATGGATATTCATTGGTTTCAGCGGATTACTCGCAAATTGAGCTACGGCTGCTCGCGCACGTGGCTGATATTGCGACGCTGAAAGAGAGTTTTCGGCAGAATGAGGATATTCATGCGCGCACCGCCAGCGAAGTGTTCGGCGTGCCGATGGCGGGGATGGATGCGCTGACGCGCCGGCGGGCGAAGGCGATCAATTTCGGCATTATTTACGGGATCAGCGCGTTTGGTCTGGGCCGACAGCTGGGGATATCGCCCGGCGAGGCGCGCGATTACATCGATTTATATTTTCGCCGCTATCCGGAAATCCGGCATTATATGGACCGCACGAAGGCCGAAGCCAAAGCCCAGGGCTATGTTTTGACCGCGTTCGGCCGGCGTTGCTGGGTGCCGCGCATTAACGACAAAATTCCGGGTCTGCGCGCTTATGCCGAACGCCAGGCGATCAATGCGCCGCTGCAGGGCGGTGCTGCGGATATCATCAAGCGCGCGATGGTGCTGTTGCCGAACGCGCTGGCGCGGAGCGGCCTTGCGGCGCGGATGATTTTGCAGGTGCATGACGAATTATTGTTCGAGGCACCGGATGATCAGGCGGAGGCGACGGCGGCGTTGGTGCGCGATGTGATGCAATCGGCGGCCCATTTATCGGTGCCGCTGATCGTGGAAACCGGGATCGCGCGCAATTGGAGCGACGCTCATTAAAGCGTTTTCCGGTCAATCGGAAACGCTCTAGCTTGTATTTTGGCGAGCAAGTTTATCCGATCAGGTTGAATCGAGGATTCAACCTGATCGGATGTTGCTCTGGATGAATACAGAACCGGCGTGTTTTCCGCTTACTTGGAAAACACGCCGTGGCGGTGGTCAGCTATGTGCCATCGAGACGTTGCGGGCTTCGCGGCCGAAAATCATCAGCACGATCAGAATGACCGCCACGGAACCGGCGACACCGGCCAGCGGGTAGCTGTAATTATGGCCGTAATGCGCGCCGATGCCGGCTTGCAAAGGCCCGTTATAGAAGGCCAGAAAATTCCCGGCCTGATAGACGAAGCCGGGGAAGGTCGCGCGGATTTCGGTGGGTGACAATTCGTTCAAATGCACTGGCACGATACCCCACGCACCCTGCACGCAGACCTGCATGAAGAACGCGCCGATGCCGATTTCCAGAGCGGTCGAGCCGAAGGCCCAGAACGGAATGACGGTGAGGGAGAGGGCGCAGGCGAGGCCGATGGCAAAGCGGCGGCCGATTTTTTGCGATAGAGCGCCGAAGGCGATGCCGCCGATCATGGCACCGGCATTATAAATCAGCGCGATATGGGTAATGGTGGCGTGGCTGAATTTATGCTGCACGCCGAGGAACAGGCTGGGATAAATATCCTGTGTGCCGTGCGAGAAGAAATTGAACGCCATCATCATGATCACGGCGTAGATGGTAATGCCGAGATGCTTTTTGAGAACTTTACCGACGGGCACGCGCTCGCGCTTGGCGACTTGCTGCCAGACCGGGCTTTCGGGCACTGAGCTGCGAATATAGAGCACCAGCAGGGCCGGCACCGCGCCGACCATGAACATGCCGCGCCAGCCGATATATTGATAGGTGAAACCGAACAGCAATGTGGCCAGGAAATAGCCCGACGGGTAGCCCGATTGCAGCAGGCCCGAGACCCAGCCGCGCCAGCGCGCCGGAATGGTTTCCATGGTCAGCGCCGATCCGATGCCCCATTCGCCGCCCATGGCGATGCCGAACAAAGCGCGCAGCACCAGGAACACGAAGAGGTTTGGCGCAAAGCCGGTGGCGAATTCAAGGGCCGAGAAGAGCAGGATATTGACCATCAGAACCGGCCGGCGGCCATAGCGGTCAGCCAGGCGGCCAAAGATGAGAGCGCCGATGGCGCGTGTGCCCAGGGTCAGGGC
>NCAP01000068.1 GCA_002255495.1 Rhodospirillales bacterium 20-60-12
TCATCTGCAAATGCTGGACACAAGAACCAAAAAGATTCAAAATAAATGCGCTCCAGAAAATGCCGGGACTAAACACCTAGGGAAACTCTGCGTCGTATGAATTTGCAGCGTCTGTTGAGGTTTTGGTCCGTTTTGTAGAGCGTTATCCGATCAATCGGAAAACGCTCCAGCGATGGGTTGCGCTTCGCTTACCCATCCGACGCATGGTGATGTATGGTGGGGTGGGCCCGCGGTGGGCCGGGTGAGCGGAGAAGAACGATGGAGCGGCCAGATTTCGTGCGGCATTGGTCCGAGTTGGAGGGGCCCGATGATGCGCATTATCCCGGGGACACTGAATTATTCTCGATCAATGCGGCTTTGGGGCGAAAACTCGGGCTGCGGCGGATCGGGATTCATCATGAGCGGCTGCCACCTGGCCGCCGGACGTCATATCCGCATGCCGAGAGCGCTCTGGAGGAGTTCGTGTTCGTGCTGGAGGGCAACCCGGATGCCTGGATCGACGGCCATCTCGTGCGTTTGCGGCCTGGTGACGCGGTGGGGTTTCCGCCGGGTACGGGGATTTCGCATACATTCATCAACAACACGCCAGATGAAGTGCGGCTGATCGTGGTTGGTGAGCCGACCAATGAGAACCGGATACGCTACCCGGGTTGGTGAGCCGACCAATGAGAACCGGATACGCTACCCGTTGAATCCGGGCTACGAGGCCAGCATCCCCGAGCGCTGGGTGGACCCGCCCGCCCGGCCGCTCGGGCCCCATGATGGCCGGCCCAAAATCGAAACTACGTAGCGGGTGCGCTGGGGGATTGGCGGGCGCCGCCGGGGCGCCAAAGGATGTCGGCGCGGCCCAGATCGTTCAGGGTGCGGGCGATGATGAACAGGACATCCGACGCGCGGTTGAGATAGCGGACGAGATTGGGGTTGATCGGGGTCGCGGCGTGCAGCGCCACGAGGTCGCGCTCGGCGCGGCGGATGATGGTGCGGGCGAGATGGGCGTAGGCGGCGGCCTGGGTGCCGCCGGGCAGGACGAAACTGCGCAGGGCCGGCAGGTGCGCGTTGAGGCGTTCGATCATCTCATCGAGGCCGGCGAGATAGGCATCGGTGATGCGCAGACGCTCGCCCATTTCGCCGGGCACGGCGATATCCGCGCCGACATCGAAAAGGTCGTTTTGCAGATCGGCGAGGCAGGCATCGATGTCGGGCTGGTCGTGGGTGTGCAGGCGCAGGATGCCGAGGCTGGCATTGGCTTCGTCGAGCGCGCCCAGCGCGTTGATGCGGGCGGCGTCCTTGCGGATGCGTTCGCCGTCGCCGAGCGAGGTTTCGCCGTGATCGCCGCCGCGGGTGACGATTTTATCGAGTTTGACCATGTTATGTGCCTTGTTGCTGAGTTAGTGCAAATCGAAACGGACATAGAACGGCAGGACCGAGGCGACGGGTTTGCCGTTCTGCAAAGCGGGTTTGAAATGCCACATCATGACCGCACTCTGCGCCGCATCATCGAGGATGCGATAGCCGGAACTTTGGGCGATCAACACCCGGTCTGGCCGGCCATCGGGCATGATATAGATCGATAATTCGACCCTGCCCTGCTCGCCGCGGATTTTCGCCTGTTCGGGGTAGGCGGGGGTTTGGTTCATCGGATCATCGGGGCTGGCCGGGACGATCGATGCGCCGGTGACGATGCCGGTGCCGCGGGCGGCGTCCTGACCGGGGCCGTTATGGGCTTCGACCGGCGCCCGGCGCTGGATTTGCGGGTGGACGGGCAGGCTGGTTTGGGTGGGCAGCGGCCGGCGGGGGGCGGGCGGCGGCGGCTTGGGCAGGCTGGCATCGGGGCCTTGCGGGACGGGTGGCGCGGGCGGTGGCGGGTTGGGCAGGGTTTGCTGGATGGTTTGCGGCCTGGACCCGGCGCCGACCGAGGGCGTTTGATCGATGATCAGCGGAATTTCGGCGCCGGTTTCAGCCTCGGGCGTATGCGGCCAGCGGATGACGATCAACAGGCCGACCAGGGCCAGCGTGTGCAGCGCCAATGAGAACGGCCCGCCACGGCGCAGGCGGTCGATCCGTGTGACCGGCTTGCGGCCCCGTAGCTCAGGGGCTGCTGCAAGGTCAGGCCCGGCGATCGGCCGCAAGGCAGCGACGTTCACAGCACCAGCACACCGTGATGCTTGGCTTTACCTTCCGGCTCGACATGGATGGTGATGATGACGCCGTGCATTTCCGCCTTCAATGCTGCTTCGATTCTATCGCAGATGAGATGAGCTTCATCTACGCTCATTGCACCGGGCACCACCAGATGAAATTCCAGAAAACTGGACTGCCCGGCCTGGCGGACCCGCAGGTCATGCGCTTCGATCGCGCCGGAGGCGTGGGCGGCGACGAGATCGCGCACCCGGGCGAGGATGGAAGGCGGCGGCGCTTCGTCGAGCAGGCCGCTGAGCGAGCGAATGACGGTGCGCCCGCCGATCCAGGCAATTTGGCAGGCGATGGCGACGGCGATCAGCGGGTCGAGGATGGGCAAATGCCAGATGACGCTGATGCTCAGGCCGGCGACGATGCCGACCGTGGTGATCGAATCGGCGACCAGATGCATGGCATCGGCCGATAAAGCGGGGTATTTACGGGCATTGCCGAAGCGAAACAGGCAGGCCGCCCAGAGCGCGTTGAGCACCCCCCCGGCGGCATTGAGCATGAGGCCGAACCAAGGCGCATTGAGGGCCATGGGGTGGATGAAGGCGAGCCCTGCCCGCTCGAGGATGAGAACCGCCGCCACCATGACCATGGCCCCTTCGGCCACGGCGCTGAGCAATTCGGCTTTGGCGTGGCCGTAGGGATGTTCGTGATCGGCCGGCTTGGCCGCCGTGATGAGGGCGTAAAATGCCAAAGCCGAGCCCGCGACATTGACCAGCGACTCGAGGGCATCGGAGAACAAGGCGGCGGAGCCGCTGACCCGCCAGGCCGCGAATTTCAGCAGCAGCGCGATGGCGGCGACAAAAATACTGCCCAGCGCGAAGCGGAGGGAGGGTCTCAATTGCGATGTCTCCAGAGTTGAAGACGATGTAGCAAGCGCCCCCGGCTGCGGCAAACCTGTTTTGCGCCTGTTGCCGATCTGCCACAGAAGGCAGAGACCTACCCTAATCGTCAGGTTGATCGGGGGCAGGCTGTTGACAGTTGGGTGACGGAGGGTTGTGATCGGGCGTCCAAGATTAAACCCGTGCCATCAATTGATGAACATTAATGTCAAAATTAATCGGTGCGGGATTGCTGCGAAAAAAACACGACGGAGGAGACAGATTACAATGAAATTTACCTCAACGGGGTTGCGCGTCGGCGCCGCTGCCATCGGCATGACCGCTTTGTTCGGCCTGAGCCATGCCGCTCATGCCACGAATATTCAGGTTGGCGACTTCGTGACGCCGCCGGCGGGTGTCAACGTGTTCCTGGCGTATAATGATTTCACGACGTCGAACACATATTCGCCGACCAGCGGGTCGGACATCACGCATGGCACGCGGTTGCAGACCGATGTGCCGATTCTGCGTTATGTCCATGAATTCCAGCCGATCGACGGCATTCCCTTCGGCGTGCAGGTGATTCAGCCGATCGTTGCCTTCACCGGCAATCAGGAATTGGGCGGCGGCGGGTTGACGCATCAGGGTGGCGTTGGCGATACGATTCTCTCGGCCTTTACCTGGCTGATCAGCAAGCCGCTGGAAGTTCAATATCTGAACTTCACTTACTTCCTGACCGTGCCGACCGGCAGCTATAATCATAATTATGCGCTCAACGCGGGCAATAACCGCTTCGAGAATGATTTGCAGGTCGATTACACACAAGCCTTGTTCGGCAATGCCAAAACCGTTCACATGAATATCGAGCTGACCGGGGATGCGTATATCTATGGCAACAACAATGATATGCTGGTCGCGACAGCGTTCGGTGCGCAGAAGGCGACGCTGAAGACCAATAATACCTACCAAATCCAGGCATGGCTGCCTTACGTGTTCAGCCCTGCGACGGCGGGTTATGTGGCCATTGGTGTTTCCAAAACCTTCGGCGGCAAGGGCACTGTTTATATTCCGGCATTCGGCGCCTCGGCTGACACCGGCGGCCGCACCGACGAGACGCAATTGCGTATCGCCGCCGGCAGCTTCGTCTCACCGACGCTGTTTCTCTCGGCTGAACTGGCCCGCGACGTTGAAGTCAAAGGCGGGTTCAAGACCGCCGCGTTCTTTGAAATCCGCGCCGCGAAGTTTTTCTGATGACATGATCACTCTGGTCCAGCCGGACCAGAGTGAGTTTGGCTTTAGTGAAGGAAAGATGTGACGCTAGAGTGTGATGCGTTATCTCGCACCCGCTCTAGCTATTTTTTTGCGAGCAACTTTATCCGATCAGGTTGAATCTACGTTTCAACCTGATCGGATGTTGCTCTAGCTTATATTTTTGGCGAGCAACTTTATCCGGTCAGGTTGAATCTACGTTTCAACCTGACCGGATGTTGCTCTAACGCGTCACATTTTTTTTGTGGGTTTATTCCAGGCCGAAATGGCCGCGCACGCCGAAGAGAAATGATTGGCCGGGCGTTTGCAGGCCGTTCACCGGCTCGAAGCGGGATTCCAGTAGATTATCACCGGTGGCGAACAGGCTGAGGCGGGGCGAGATTTGGTAGGTTGCCGTCAGATCGACGATGGTGCCGGATTTCGCGTAGCCGATATTCGTCGGGTAGCCGTCATTGCCGTAAAGATAATCGCTGAACCGGCCGATGAATTTAATTTCCGGCTCGATGGTGAAGGCCGGGATCGGGTTCACGCGCAGATCGAGCGAGCCCGCGTTTTGCGGCCGGCGCAGCAGGGCTGCGCGGGTCGCGGCGTCACGCGCGATGGTATAAGTGTAGGTGATATCGGCATGAAGCCAATCGGCGGGGGAGAGAACCAGCTCGGATTCGACGCCATGAATTTTCGCCTGAGCGATATTCTCCTCGGTGCTGGCGAAAGTGGGCAGAGTTGTATAGGTGATCAGATCTTTGATATCGTTATCGAAATATGTTGCCGACAGGCTGAGCAGATCAGGCCGGCCGAAAGCCGGCAGATCGAAACGCGCACCGGCCTCGTAGCCGGTTGAGCGTTCGGCGCGCAAAGCCGGGTTGCCGACATAGCCGAAATTATCGATGCCATAGAGATCGTAGAGCGAGGGCGCATGAAAGCCGGTGCCGTAGGCTGCTTTGAGATGCGCATCGATCGCGGGCACGGCCAACACAGCGCCGATCCGATAGGTCAGTGCGGAACCGAAGCTGCTGACATGGTCATCGCGCAGCGCGCCGGTCAATGTGAGGTGATCGAATAACGTGCTTTGCAGGCCGATATGGCCCGCGGTTTCGCTTTGCGATGCATCGAGTGTTGAGAGATAAAGGCTGCCGAAACTGACCAGATCGAGAAGTTGCTTGGCGCGATCATCGATATGTTCGACGCCGAAGAGCAGGGCGGAGAATTGCGCGGGCCCGGCATCGGGCAGATGCAGCGTGTTGTTCCATTGAATATCGGTCCGGTAGCCGTGATAGCGGCCGTTTTCGGATGTTTGATTGGGATCGGCGGCGTCGAGCAGATTGGTGTAAAGCCGGTCATCCTGCACGCGGGCTGCGAACAACTCAGTGGTCAGGCGGCCGGAGAATAATGTGCTGGCGATGCCCGCGCGGGCGAACAGGTTGGAATCATAGCCGTATTCATTGGGATCGTCATAGATCGGGTAGCCGAGATCGGGGAAGGCGGCATCGGTTTTGCGCGCGCGGATGAGCAAAGACAGGCGGGTGCCGGCGAAGGGTGTGTAGCCCAGATTGACCGATGCGAGGCGGTTTCGATACGGGTCGCGCTGGCCGTTATAGGCGCTGATCCGCCGTGCCACCTGGTCGAAGCCGGCTTGTTCGTCGACCGATCCGGTGAGTGCATAGTCGAATTTTCCCGATTGCCCGGATAGAGTGACAGAGCCTTGGCCCTGAGCGGGGAAGCCGCCGGCGAGCGAGACATCGACACGCGGTTTGTCGCTGCCCTGGCGGGTGATCAAATTGATGACGCCGCCGATGGCGCCTGATCCGTAGAGACCGGACATCGGGCCGCGGACGATTTCGATGCGCTCGATATCGGCCAGATCATCCTCGCCGAAATTGAAGGCGCCATTGGCGATCGAGGGATCATTGACCGGCACGCCGTCGAGCAGGACCAGCACATCCTCGGAATTGGTGCCGCGGATGAAGACGCTGGACACGCCGCCCGGGCCGCCGGATTGGACGATGCCGAGGCCGGGGACGGCGCCGAGCGCCTGGGTGAGCGTGGTGTAGCCCCGGCGGTCGATCTCGGCGCGGGTGATGACGGTGACGCCGGCCGGGACGTCGGGCAGCAAGGTGGGGATTTGGGTGGCGGTGACGATGGTCTGCCCGATGGGCGGGGCGATTGTGCCATCGGCATGGGCGTATTGGCCGAGAATCGGCACGATTAAGGCAGCCATTATGATCCGGTTCATGCCGGTTACTCCGTCGTATTTATGCGCCCATGGAGGGCGCAGATCATCAAGACGACAGAAGGCTGCGGGTCTTTCTCCCTATGCCACCGATACACCCCGCCCGGTTGCGCGCGCATTGTCTCGATGCAGGCCGGTCTCCTGGCTCACGGGTCATCGCTCGTCCCCCACCTTCTCGCACCCGGCAAAGAGCCGGGCACAATGGCTATCGGGGGCGGGCTCGCCGCTCACAGTTGCGGGGGCAGCTGAAGCTCAACATGCTCTTAAACCGATATTGATCGAGCATGCCTCTTCATTCCCGTTTCAGCCCTTCCGGGCCACCTTCATCTGCGACTGCGGTAGCATTGTTTCGTTCGATTGCACAATCGGCTTGATGCTCTGTCCGCGCGCGAGCGGCAGCCAGACCGAAAATGTCGTGCCCTCCCCCTCGATGCTGTCGATCAGCAGGCGGCCGCGATGGCGGGCGACCACATGCTTGACGATGGCGAGCCCGAGGCCGGTGCCGCCGACCGCGCGCGAGCGGCCTTTATCGACCCGGTAGAACCGCTCGGTGAGCCTTGGCAGATGCTGGCGGGCGATGCCGGGGCCATCATCGGCGACGCTGACCATGATGCCGGGGCTTTCGAAGCGGGAATCATCGGTGACGAGACGGGCATCGAGCTGGATGGTACCGCCCTTGCCGCCATATTTGATGGCGTTGTCGAGCAGATTGGAGAAAAGCTGGGCGAGCTGTTCGGCATCGGCGGTGACGCGCGGCAAATCCTCGGCGATGCGGGTGAGCAGTCGGCTTTGATTGCCGGTGAGCATCGGTTCCATGGCGGCGGCGACGCGTTCGAGCACCGGGGGGAGGAACAGGATGGTTTCGGGCGGCTGATGCTCGGTCATTTCGATGCGCGAGAGGCTGAGCAGATCGCCGATGACGGCCTGCATGCGGGCGGCCTGCTCGGCCATGATGCCGAGGAAGCGATGCTGGGCTTCGGGATCATCGGCGGCGGGGCCGCGCAGCGTATCGATGAAGCCGATCAGGCTGGCCAGAGGGGTGCGCAATTCATGGCTGGCGTTGGCGACGAAATCCGCGCGCATCCGCTCGAGCCCGCGCTCGCGCGAGCGGTCGGCGAGCCAGAGAAACAGGCGCACCGGGTCATCGGGGGCGCCGACTTTGACCACCACGGCATCGAGGTCGCGCGCCAGGGGGGAGGCGAGCGAGAGGCTGGCGCGCACCGGCAGGGCGCTCGATTCGGCTTCAGCCAGGGCCGCGCGGAGCAAAGGGTGGCGCAGCAGGGAGGCGGTTTCGCTGCCGAACGCGGCCTCGGCACTCGGGTTGCACCAGACGACGAAGCGCGATGAATCGAGCAGGAAGAGCGGGTCGGGCAGACGATCGAGCAAGCTGCGATCGGCGGCGGCGATGCGTTCGAGCTGGGCGCGGCGGCGGCGTTCCGTGCGCATCAGGCGCACCACCTCATGACCCAGGCGGCGCAGGCCGGGGGTGAACAGAGCGATCGGCTCGATCGGGTCGCCCTGGTCGGACCTTTGGGCGCGCATCAGTGCGGTCAATGCAGCGACATCGCGGCTGAGCAGCACGGCCAGCAAGAGGGCAGCGGCGGCACTGATGGCGATGCCGATCAGGCCGGCATGGAGATGCAGATCACCGGCCATGATGAGCAGCAGGAACATCAAGGCCGGGACGGCGCCGAGCAGCACTAGGGCCGCGAGCGCCGCTCGCAAAGCAGAACCGGTTGCCTTCATGGCGCGGTCAGCTCGCGGGGGCTGAGAGGCTGGTCGGTGATGGGGCGACCATCTCGGGACCGCCGGACTGGATTTTGAAGACCGCGAGGCCGCGCATGACATGACCATTGGCGAGCAGGACCAGCACGCCGTCGGTGCCGGCAAAGCCGGAGGGGTTGGTCAGGACCTCGGTGGTGTAGCCGCCTTGGCCTGCCGCGAGGCGGGCGATGGCGGCGGCGTCGAACGCGACATCGGCCACGGCCGGCGGCGGCGCGCCGTAGACCGACTGGTATTTCGCCAAGAAGGCGGCGCGCGAAGCGGGGTCGGGGGCGGCGTAAAGGGCGCCGCGCAATGCCGATTGCGTGCCGATGCCCGCCGCGTTGCCGGCCCACAGGGCAGGCCCGAGCAATTGCACTTGCGGCGCGCCGGCATCGTAATACGGCAGCAGCGTGCCGATCTCGGCCAGGGTTTCACCATTGGCCGCGATGAACAGCGCATCGAAGGGCGGTGGCGGGATGGGCTGGCGTTCCAGCTCGCGGGCTTTCAGCCGCCCGGCCTGATTATCCTGGTCGCGGGCTTTGCGGATTTCGGCTTCGATCGATTCTCCGCGATCGGCGAAATCGGAGAGGCTTTTGACGGTTTGGGTGAGGCTGGCGAACGAGCCCTGATAATAGGCGATATCCGGGGCGGGCTCGCTCAGGCTTTGGGCCTGTTCGCGCACGGCCTGGCCGAGGCTTTGGCCGTAATCCGATTGCGGCAGGAGGGCGGCGACGCGGGTGCGCCCCTGATCGGCGGCGTAGCCGATGACGCGGCGGACTTGTTCGCCGGGTGTGATGCCGAGCGGCCAGACGCCCGGCGAGGCTGCCGTGCCGTCATTGGTGAAGGCCAGGACATTGACCCCGGCGGCGGCGGCAACCGGTGCGACGGCTTTGGTTTCAGCCGATGTCAGGGGGCCGAGGATCAGGCCGTCGCCGGCGGCGATGGCGGCCTGGGCGGCTTGGGCGGCGGCTTGGGGACTGCCTTGTGTGTCGCGGATATCCAAGGTGGGTGCGCCGGGTCCTGACAATGCGAGCTTGGCCGCGTTTTCCAGAGCCTGGCCCAAAGGTGCGAGCGGACCCGACAGCGGCAGCAGCAGGGCGACCGGGCCGGTGGTGCGGCCGATTGATGCGGGTGCGGAGGCGGGGGGTGCGTTGCCTAGAATGGGTGACGGCACCGGGGCCTCGGGCATCAGCGGGTATTGACCCGCGCACCCGGCAAGCGCCAGCGTAAAGATGAGGAGCCCGCATGACCGACGAAACACTATTACCCCCTGATGATCAAGCCGATGATCAAATTCATGCCGGTTCATCCCGGCGCCCCGCTCTTGTGCTGGTTTCCACGCCGATCGGCAACTTACAAGATTTTAGCGTGCGCGGAGTTGCCTGTCTGCGTGAGGCGGATGGGATTTTATGTGAAGATACCAGGACAAGCAGCCGCCTGCTGGCTGCCCACGGCATCAAGACCAAGCTGATTGCGCTGCATGAGCATAATGAGGATGCGCGGACTCCGGGCCTGATTGCGGCGATGCAAAAGGGCGCGCAATACGCCTTGATCAGCGATGCCGGCACGCCTCTGGTCTCTGACCCCGGCTACCGGCTGACGCGGGCGGCGATTGCCGCGGGGTTGTTGATTTCGGGCGTGCCCGGCGCCAATGCGGCGATTTTGGCGCTGACACTCTCGGGCCTGCCGCCGCACCCGTTTTTGTTTGCCGGGTTTCTGCCGCCGAAGGCGACCGCGCGGCTGGCCGCTTTTGCCGGGTTTCGGGCGGCGGAAAAAGCGGGGTTGCGGGCGACTTTGATTTTCTATGAGGCGCCGCACCGGCTGGCGGCGAGCCTGGCTGATGCGGCGAGTATTTTCGGCGACCGGCCGGCGGCAGTGGCGCGGGAATTGACGAAATTATTCGAAGAAATCCGCCGCGCGGGGTTGAACGAGCTTGCCGCGCATTACGCCACTCATGAACCGCGCGGCGAGATTTGCCTGGTGATCGGCCCGGCGGGCGAGGAATTGCCCGACGAGGCGGATTTGGATGACGCTATTCGGGCGGCGCTGCGGCAAGGCAGCCTGAAAGACGCCGTGGCGGCGGTGATGGCGGCGACGGGCCTGCCGCGCAAGCAGATTTATGCCCGCGCCTTGGCGTTACAAAGTGCCTCAGTTGGATAAGAGCGCCTGGGTTGTGGTGGTTGCGGTTTGTGCGACGAGGGAATTGGCGGCGGCGGAGGCGTGCAGGGTGCCGCTGCCGGTCATCATGATGGAATCGGCGAGCACGGCGAGCGTGCCGGCTGATCCATCGGCGTTCGGGGCGGCGGCGAGGCTGGCGCCGCCGCTGATGGAAAGCGGCGCGCTGGGGGCGTAGATGATGCCGGTGATGGTGCTGTTCGCGCCCTCGACGATGGCATCGGGCGTGCTGTCGCCGCGCGCCTGATAGATCAGGACGCCGCAAATCCCTTCGTTATTGGTGCCGTCATACGGGCTTGCGCCGGTATATTTCGATTGCGGATAGCTCGATGGGGCGACGCAATTGCTGCTGGGTGCGGTGAGATTGAGGGCGGCTGACCCGCCATTCATTTGATAGGAGGCGTTGCCTTCGAGCACGAACGTGGCGCCGTTGGCGGTGATTTTTGAGCCGGCGCCGAAATTCAGATTGCCGTTGCGGATGTAATATATGCCGGGGCCGAAGGTGACCGAACCGTTGCCGACGATATTCAGGCCGCCATCGAAATAGTAGGTGCCGCCGGCGAAGGTGAGATTGGCGTTGCTGTCGTAAAAGGCGCCGTTGGTGCTGCCTTTATAGGCGCTGAACATATAGGTGCCGCTGGCAAGCGTTGCGACCGGGCTGCTGCCGCTGAGGGATAATCCGCCGTTGAAGATGTAGGAGCCGCCTGTGCCGGTGCCGAAATTGAACACCGGGCAATTGACGCTGACCGCCCATGAGGCGCTGTTGCTGATGTTGTAGTTATTGCCGTTGAAAAACATGCCGCTGCCCGAGCCGCCCCAGCAGGACAGAGCGACACCGCCTGAGATGTTGTAGGCGCTGCCGTTCAGGGTCAGTGCGTTTGTGCCGCCGCTGATGCCGCCCGAGATGATGCTGGCACCGCTGCTGGTGCCGGCGTTCAGGGTCAGGGATTTGATGCTGATATTATTGAGCCCGGTGATCGAGGCGGGGGATAGCGCGCAATCGCCATTGCCGTCGCAACTGCCCCAGGCGCCGGATGCGGTGGTGGGGTAGGATTGAAAGCTTTGGGAGAGATCGCCGCTGACATTATTATAGGAGGATGCGGTGGCGACGCTTTGCAGGACCGGCCAGGCCGGGGCGGTTCCCATGGCGGCCAGCGGATCGGGCAGGGCTGCCGCATTCTGGCTGAGATTGTAATTATTGGCCGCGGTGCCGCCGGTTGCGCCGACATAGGCGCCGCCGTTGCGATTGGCGTAGATGCTGCCCACCGCACTGACCGTGCTGCCGGTGATGGAGGCTGACGGATCGGCGACGATGGCATCGGCGTCGCCGTTATTGGGGTTTGCGGCATTGGAATTGGCGAAGACGCCGCAATTGGCGGCGGTGATCTGGGCACCGCCGACGGCGTAGACGGCCTGCTGCTTGGCGGCGTTGAAGGCGACGACACAGCCGCCGCCGGTGAGCGTTGTGGTTGAGTCGATTGTGGCTGTGGCGACCGCACTTTGGACGGGCGGCGGCGGCTGATAATCCGCGGGCTCACCTTGAGGCTTCAGAGCCGGGGCGAGGATTGGCAAGACCACCGTCAGGAAGGACGGGCGGGGAATTTGGGCGGTGGCGACGTAGCTGGTGACCGATTGACCCTTGGCGTTGGTGGTGATGAGTGCATTCAATGTGAGGCTTGCGCCGGAAGCGCCGCTGGCAAAGCCGAATTGCCCGTTGGTGGCGTTATCGGCCGCGGCGATGGCCAGGGGGGTGGCGGCGGATGTTTTGCTGGCGGCGGTGGGCTCGGCGAGCCGTTGGTCGTTCATGGCAGCGGTGATGGCCGCGGCATCGGCTGCGGATTGCAAAGCCTCGTTGGTGGCGAACCAATAATTGCTGTCCACCGCGAAGCCGGTGAAGCCGATGAGTACGGGCGCGGATAAAGCGACGATCATGGCGACCGCCGCACGGCGCGCGTCAAAATTCCGGGCGATGCGCCCAAAATAACATTTCAGATCCAGTCCAGACATTTTGCCTGTGCCCCTGTTCGCATTTTGCGAAGCTTTTTAACGGGTTACAATGTCAGGGGTTTTATTTCAATCAGTTTTTCCCGCTTAGCGTGTAAATAGATCGTGAAAATTGAGACAATGTCTTTTTAAGGATTTGTTGATAGGCGCAAGTGGGAACGATCCGCCGGACGGTTGAGCGTCCGGCGGTGCGGGTTTTTATTTAGACAGGAAGGCTGTTTGGGTCGTTGAACCGGCGGAGGCGACGATGTTGTTGCCGGAGGTCGAGACCGCCAATTTGGCGCCGGAGCCGCAGACATTGACGGATTCCGTGATCGTCGTGGTGCCGGCATTGCCATTGCCGTCGGTATAGCTTTGGCCGAGCCCTGAGGGTGAGGTGCTCGAATAAAGATTGTTCGACGAGCTGGCGGTGCAATTTGATGACAGCGGATCGGGTGCGCCGGTTGTGCCGGCGATCAAATCGCCGCTGCCGGACACGCCGAGGCTGCCATTTTTGGCGGATGAATATGTGAACTTGCCGTGGGATTCTATCAAATATCCGGTCGAGGTTTGCTCGACCGCAGACCAATAGACCGGCACGCCGTTTTTATAGGTGATTGCTGTGGTGTATGTGTCGGTCGATTGGAGAATTTTATTCGGCGTGCCGTTCTGGTAGGACGCGATGGCAGAGGTTTGACCTTGGCCGGTGCTGTTCGGGTCGAGCGAGACGATCGTCTGGCCGTTATTGGTGACGTTGGATTCCTGGGCGCAATAAGGATTGTACCCATTCAAGCCCTGCGGCAGCGAGCCTTGGTTGCAAATCTGATCGCCGAGATTGATGCTGCCGCCATTGGCGACGCTCTGGCTGACCGCCGTGCTGGTATAGACGACGGTGCCATCGGTGATGCCGCCGACATAAACCTGTGTCGATGTGTCACTGACCAATTGGCCGACGGATGCGCCGCCGAAAAAGAACGGCGCGCTCGGTACATTGGTTGTTCCTGCGGCATCGTTCGAGGCGAGCAGCATGTTACCATCGAGAATGTAGAACTGAATGCCGGCGCTGTTATTGGCGACGAAATTATAGGTCACACCCGGATTGATCTGCAGGCCGCCGCAATACGCGCCGGCGGGAATGCTGCAGACATCGGTGCCGTTGCAGAACAACGTATCTCCGGCGGAGACGACGACCGGACCAAAATTATAGCTTGGACCGTAATAATTGTTCGACACGGTGGCGGGGCCGAAATAGACCGGTACGCCGTTGACATAGCTGCCCTGGGTGGGGGATTGCGGATTATAGGCCGATTGGCAATTCGGCACTGATGAGGGTGCATTCACATTCGCGGTCGGGCTGATGAGCTTGCCGCCGTTATTGCCGTAATAATTGGCGGTGCCGTTGACCTGGCCTTCGCCTGGGCCCTGCTGCAAGGATGTCGCAGGTTGGGTGAGGCTGGTATTGCCGCAGGCTCCGAGATCGATACCGGCGACATGCGAGGTGGCGGTTGTTGTGCCGCCGAGATCGCCGCATTGCGCGGTGACGGGTGGGATGCTGGTGCTGACGATTTTGGCCGTGGCCGGCTGCGCCAAGGTGGGGGTCGCTTTATAGAGGATGCCGGAGAAGAATTTGTCACCCGGTGTGGAAGCGACCGTGTTGACGGTGTAGCCGGTATTGCCGGGTGCGGGCACCAATGTTGCGGTGAGAATGGAGCTGTTTGCCGGCACCTTGCCCGGTGCGACGAAATTATATTTGTTATTGGTCGCCATGTTGGCAGCGGCGACGGCGGTGGCCTGCGCGGCGGTCGGATCGGGGTTATTGGCGCGTGCGGCGGCGAGGGCGCCAGCGTCTGCCGCTGTCTGCAAATCCTCGTTATTCGCATACCAATAACCCGCGTCCACCGCGAAGCCGGTAAAACCGAGCAGAACCGGTAATGACAAAGCAATAATCATGGCCACAGCACCACGGCGCGACCTGATTGTTCGGACCAAGCGCCGAACGCGTGAAACCACATGAATGCCAGACATAGACCGGAGCCCCCGCTCACTCAATTTAGATACAGAGGGTGAGTTACTCTACGGTCTATTAATATTCAATTGAAAACCAATGGTTTAGCGGGGCGAATCGTAAGATTCTTTTTGAAATCGATTCAATTTTCTACCTCAGATTGCAAGACGTTTCAAGGCAAAAATGAAACGTCTTTTTTATTGAAGCAGGACGATCTTTGCTGGACCAAGCGCGGCCTCGCCAGTGCCGATCATGGTTGTTTGGCTGCCGTTGTTATTGACATTCGTCACGGCAACCATCGGGCTACCCGATCCGCAGAATTGCAAAGTCTCGGATAGGCTGCCGTAGCCAAAATCATTACCCAGCGGAATCGTCAGCAATGTTCCTACACCTACCGCTGTATCGGGTCCACCGAAATTAAACCCTAGGTTGGGATTAAACTGGCTGGTGCTGCTGGAGAACAGCAAATCGGTTGAGGGGCAAGTGGGGGGCGGGAGCGATTCTGGGTAGGAGGTGGATGTGTTGGTGTAGCCGTTGCCGCCTGCATTCAGCATCAGGCTGCCGCCCCAATTGGCATTTTGCTGGGTTCCGCCTTGATATTGTCCGGAGGATAAGGGTGTGACGCTGCCCGATGAGACATCCTGCGTGACGCCGTTGGTGCCGTTTGATTGGGTGATGGCCTGTTGCTGCCAGCTCACCGGCACACCGTCGAGAAAATTGACTTCTGTTGTGTAGGTGCTGGACGCGCTCAGCACGCCGCCTGCACTTTTATCGGTATTATAGAAGATCTGACTAACCGAGAGGCCTTGCGGATCGGTGGCGGTCGGGGGGCATAGAGCACCATAGATGCAAGCGCTGTTGGATATATTGGGGTCGATATTCTGCGGGATCAGGCCGGACAAGCCGGTGAGCTGGTTATATTGGGTTTGGCCGGTGAAGCTGCTTTGGAAATAGAGCGTGCCGGTTTGATGGGCCTCGGGCTCGAAGGCGGTGTCGCTGGCGAGAATGAGCATGCCCGGATCGTAGCCGCCAAAGTAGAAAGCCGGGTATTGCCAGGTTGAGCCGAGTGCCGTGTCGGGCTGGATGACGGCGCCGGTGGAGACCAGCAGATTGCCGTTGGGAATGAAGATCGCATTGGCGCTGCCGGTTAAAAGTCCAAGCAGCGTGTTGAGAAATGACGATGGCTCGAACGTGACATTGACGCCGCTTTCGATGGTGATGCCGCCGCAATAAGTATCGTCATGCACGACGCATTGGGTGTTGCTGTTGCTGCATTGGACGTCGTAGGCGCTGCCGCCGAGCAGGCTGCCCAGACCGTTGAGCAAGTTGCCGACCAGCCCTTGCGGCGGATTCTGGTTGGCGGGCTGGCCTGGGCCGATGATCAGCGGCGGCATTGGCGGGCCGCTTAATTGTTGGCCGCCGAGCAATTGCGACACGGTGTTGGGCAAGGTGCTGGCCAGGAGATCATTGCAGGGATTGAGCAATTGATTGGCCAGTTGCAGCACGCCGCTGAGCGGCCCCTGGGCGTTGAAATAGGCGAGGCCAGGCAGCGGAATCATGCCGCCATTATTGGTTAATTGAAATCCATAGGGAATTTGCAAATCGGCCAAGGCGGCCTGCTGCGGCAGAGGCGGCATTAAAGGCGGCGGCGGCAAGGCGGTCTGGCCGCAGGAGATGGGGTTGATGCCGGCGTAATGACCCTCGGCCAATTTGACCGCGTCATCGAGCAAATAACCGGCGAGGATGGGATAGATGTAAGTGTAGCTGGCGGCCTGATAACAGGTGGCAGATTCATCGACCTTGCCGCCGCCGGGCGGATTGCAATTTGTCGCGGTGCAAATCATGCAGGCCGAACCGATGCATGGCGGGGCGCAGCCATCGCTGGTGCACACAGGCGCGCCGGCGCAACCGCCGGTGGTGGCGCAGGCATTTCCCGCAGGCGGCGTGCCTGGTGGAGTGGTGCCGCCCTGCCCGCCTGATCCGGCAATGCCGGCGCTGGCGCTGGCACGAATGGCAACCGGGCCTGAGAATACGATGCGAGAGAGGAATAGCGGGGCCTGCACCGCGGCGATGACCGTGACCTGATTATTTTGTTGCGAGACGCTAATGGTGTCCGGGCTGTTCGCGGCGAAATTGAATTGATTATGGGTGGCGATATTGGCGGCGTTGGTGGCGACCGCGGCTTCGGATTGGGGGGCTGCCAAAATGACGCGGGCCGCCGCCATGGCACCCGCGTCCGCCGCGGTCTGAACCGATTGGGATTGGGCATACCAATAGGCGGCATCGACCGCCAAGCCGGCGGCGCCGATGAGAACAGGCAATGACAGACCGACAATCATGGCGACAGCGGCCCTGGAGGCAGAGGGGCGGGATCTGACCGCTTGCAGACGATTTCGGATAACTCTGAACAAAATGCTCAACATCACTTGCAACCTCTAGAACGGGCTGCGAGCGAATAACACGATTCATATTTTGATTATAATTATTTTTGAGACCAAGATACTGAGATAAATGTCAGAATTAGGGATAAGTAATTGTTTTATCGGAACATTGCCAAAGAAAGATGGTTACGAAGGCAAGATCACATTTACGTGATCAGCG
>NCAP01000069.1 GCA_002255495.1 Rhodospirillales bacterium 20-60-12
GCTCGAAGCTGCTGCCCGGGGCGAGAATGCGCTGCTGATTGCGCCCACCGGCGGCGGCAAAACATTGGCCGGGTTTCTGCCCAGTCTGGTCGAATTGGCTGGCGGCTATGACGGGTTGCACACGATTTATATCAGCCCGCTTAAGGCGCTGGCTGCCGATATCGAGCGCAATCTGGCTGCCCCCGTGGCTGAGATGGCGTTGCCGATTCGCGTGGAGACCCGCACGGGTGACACGTCCGCCGCCGCGCGCGGCCGCCAGCGGGCAAGCCCGCCGCATATTCTCCTCACCACGCCGGAATCGCTCGCTTTGCTGATCAGCCTCGAGGGGGCGCCGGAGATGTTCCATACATTGCGGCGCATCGTCATCGATGAGGTGCATGCGCTGGCTGGGACCAAGCGGGGCGATCAATTGGCGTTATGTCTGGCCCGGCTGGCGCGGCTGGCACCCGCGGCAAGGCGGGCCGGGTTATCAGCAACCGTCGCGCACCGGCAAAAGATGCTCGATTACATCTCGCCCGATGGCGTGGGCGGGCAAACGCGGCTGGTGGAAGGAGATGAAGGTGCAGCACCCGAGGTCAGGCTACTGCTGCCGCCGGGGCGAATGAAATGGTCCGGCCATATGGGGCTCGATTCTGCGGCGATTGTGCTGGAGCGCATCGCGGCGGCGCGGATGAGCATCGTGTTCGTCAATACCCGCGCGCAGGCGGAGTTGATGTTCCAGGAATTATGGAAACATAATCACGATCATCTGCCGATCGGGCTGCATCACGGCAGTCTGGAATCCGCTCTGCGCCTGCGGGTCGAAGCGGCGATGGCGGCGGGCAGCTTGCGTGCTGTGGTCGCGACCTCCTCGCTGGATTTGGGTATCGACTGGGCCGGTGTCGATCAGGTGATCCAGATCGGTGCGCCCAAAGGTGTGTCGCGGCTTTTGCAGCGCCTGGGGCGGGCCAATCATCGGCTCGACGAAGCCTCACGCGCGCTATTGGTGCCGGCCAACCGGTTCGAGGTGCTGGAATGCGAGGCCGCCATCGCGGGCGTTGCGGCCGGCGCGCTGGATGGCGATCCGCCGGCGCCCGGCGGGCTCGATGTGCTGGCCCAGCACATGCTTGGCATGGCCTGCGCCGCGCCGTTCCATGCGGATGATTTGTTTGCTGAAGTCACGCGCGCCGCGCCCTATGCGCTTCTGCCCCGGCGGGATTTCGATGATGTGCTGGCCTATGTCGAAAATGGCGGCTATGCGCTGGCGGCCTACGAGGCTTATCGCAAATTATTCCGCGATTCCGAGGGCCGCTATCATGTCCGCAGCGAACGGATCGCCCGGCAATATCGGATGAATATCGGCACCATCGTCGAGGCGCCGACGCTGAAGGTGAAATTGACCGGCAAGCGGGGCTTCGGGCCGACCTTGGGCGAAATCGAGGAATATTTCGTCACCATGATGAGCCCCGGCGATACGTTCCTGTTTGCCGGCCGGCTGCTAAAATTTCTCCGGCTGCGCGATACGGCGGTGGAATGTGCCGAGGGCGGCAGTGGTGATCCGAAAATTCCTGCCTATGTCGGCGGCCGGATGCCGATGACGACGAATTTGGCCGACCGGGTGCGGGCCATGCTGCATGACAGCCGGGCTTGGGTGCATTTTCCCGCCGATGTGCAGGAATGGCTCGGCTTGCAGAAAATCCGCTCGCGCCTGCCCGGGCCGCATGATCTACTGGTCGAGACATTTCCGCGCGGCGGTCGCTGGTATTTGGTGGTTTATTGCTTTGAAGGGCGCAACGCGCATCAGGCGCTGGGTATGTTGCTGACCCGCCGGCTGGAGCGGTTCGGTTTCGGCCCGCTGGGTTATGTCGCGACCGATTATGTGCTGGCCTGCTGGTGCGCGCATGAGCCGCGCGATGTGGCGCGCTTGTTCGAGGAGGATTTGCTGGGCGATGATCTGGAAGCCTGGATGGCGGAAAGCTCGATGCTGCGCCGCACCTTCCGCAACGTCGCGGTGATTGCCGGCCTGATCGAGCGACACAGGCCGGGCGTGGATAAGAACCGGCGGCAGGTCACGATCAATACCGATTTGATTTATGATGTGCTGCGTAAGCATCAACCCGATCATGTGCTGTTGCGCGCAACCCGGGCGGATGCCGCGCATGGCCTGGTCGATCTGGCGCGGATTGCCGGTATGCTGGCGCGCGCGCGCGGGCGGGTGGTGCATATGAAACTCTCCCGCGTCTCGCCTTTGGCGGTGCCGGTGCTGCTCGAGATCGGCCGGGAACAAGTGCGCGACGGGGCTGGCGAGGAAGCGCTGCTTGCCGAAACCGAGGCGCTGGTGGCCGAAGCGACAGCAGATGCGCCTTATGGCGTGCATGGCCAGGGTGTGCTGTTTCTCGATTGATGAATGCCGCACCGATTCACCTGGCCGACGAATTATTGCATCTCGATCCTGCGGGCATCGTCTGGTGGCCCGGGCGGCGCTGCCTGATCGTGGCTGATCTACATTTGGAAAAAGGCTCCGCAATGGCCAGGCGCGGCGCGGTTCTGCCGCCCTTTGACAGTCGCACGACACTGGAACGGCTGGCGGTGCTGGTGCGCCGGTATGACCCGGCCCGGCTGATTGCCCTGGGTGATAGTTTTCACGACAGCCATGGCGCCGCACGACTTGAAGCGGATGACAAAGCCAGGCTTGCCACCATCTGCAAGGGGCGCGAGATTGTCTGGGTGCAGGGCAACCATGATCCCGCGCCACAGGGAGGGATTGAAGGGGTGAGCTGCGCTTCACTGACCGAGGGCAGGCTGGTTTTTCGCCATCAGGCTGAGCGCTTGGCGTCTGGCATGGGCGAATTATCGGGCCATTTCCACCCCAAAGCGAGCATCGATACGCGCGGCAAGCGGATTGCCCGGCCCTGCTTCGTCGCCGGTGGCGGACGCATCATGCTGCCGTCTTTCGGCGCTTATACCGGCGGGCTGGACGTGACCGACGCTGCGATCAGGGCCGTGTTTCCGCGCGGCGGGCGGGCATTTCTGCTGGGCCAGAACCGGCTTTACAGTTTTGCGCTCGGCCACACGGCAAGCCGACGGCTCAGCGCATGAGTACTTTAGTGTGGTTTCGCAATGATTTGCGGCTGGAGGATCAGCCCGCCTTGCATGCGGCCGCGGCGGCCGGGCAAATAGTTGCTTTATTCGTGCTCGATGATGAGGCGGCTGGCGAGTGGGCCTGGGGCGGTGCGTCGCGCTGGTGGCTGCATCATTCCCTGGCATCGCTGGATGCGGATTTGCGGGCGCGCGGCGGGAGGCTTGTGCTGCGGCGGGGCGATGCGCGGCGCATCGTGCCCGAGGTCGCCTCTGCGGCCCAGGTGGATCAGGTTCATGCCGGGCGGGCGCACGAGCCCTGGCTGCGGGCTTTGGATAAGGATGTCGCCGGCCAATTGAAAAGCCGCAATGTGCGATTTCATCGTCATGTGTCGGCGCTGCTGCTGCCGCCCGAGAGCATCAAAACCAAGGCCGGCGGGGATTACGGGGTTTACACGCCGTTTTCGCGCGCCTGTTTTGATGTGTTGACGCCAGCGCCGCTTTTACCCTCTCCCACGCGCATCGAACCGGCGGCGGATCTGGGTAGTGACCGGCTGGAGGATTGGGGGCTTTTGCCGCACCGGCCAGATTGGGCTGCTGGTTTGCGGGCATCATGGCAACCCGGTGAGGCGGGGGCGCGGCAGTTGCTGGCGCGGTTCGTGGATGGTGCGATCGATGAGTATGATCAGCGGCGGAATCTGCCGGCCGATCGCGGCACGTCTGCGCTGTCCCCGCATTTGCATTGGGGCGAGATTTCCCCCCGTGCGGTGTGGGCAGCGGCGGCGGAAAAGTCACAAATGCGTGGGGTCGGCCTGCAGACTTTTCTCAAGGAATTACTCTGGCGTGAATTCGCCGCATATTTGTTGTGGCATCATCCTGACATGGCCGAGACACCGATGAAGCCTGCTTTTGCGGCATTTCCCTGGCGGGATTCCACGCAGGATTTGCGCGCCTGGCAGCGCGGGCAGACGGGTGTGCCGATTGTCGATGCGGGCATGCGCCAGCTTTGGCAGACCGGTTGGATGCATAATCGCGTGCGCATGATCGTTGCCTCGTTCCTGGTGAAACATCTATTGTTGCCCTGGCAACTTGGCGAAAAATGGTTTTGGGATACGCTCGTCGATGCCGATCTCGCCTCAAACGCGGCATCCTGGCAATGGGTCGCAGGGTGCGGCGCGGACGCGGCACCTTATTTCCGGATTTTCAACCCGGTGTTGCAGGGCCAGAAATTTGATCCCGATGGCGCTTATGTCCGGCGCTATGTGCCGGAGTTATCCGGCCTTTCGAACAAATTCATCCATGCGCCTTGGCTGGCGCCCAAACCGCCGGCACCATCGGTCTATCCATCACCGATCATTGATCTGGATGCCGGTCGCGCGCGGGCGCTGGACGCGTTAAAGACAATTTCGAAATCCGGAACATGAAACCATGACGCAAAAAATAGCCGTAATCGGCGCAGGTATATCCGGGCTCTCGGCGGCATGGCTGTTGCGTGATCATTTCGATGTCACATTGTACGAGGCCGAACCGCGCGCCGGCGGTCATGCCGATACGCAATTGGTTGAGATGGACGGCAAGATCGTGCCGGTCGATACAGGATTCATCGTTCTGAATGATCGTAATTATCCAAACCTGCTTGGTCTATTCGGCGCGCTCGGCATTGCCACGCATAATAGCGACATGTCCTTCGGCGTGTCGGTAGAGCGCGGGGCGCTGGAATATGGCGGTGGCGATTTGAAGCAATTATTTGCCCAAAAGCGCAATTTATGGCGGCCGCGATTCTGGCGTATGGTGCAGGATATTTTACGTTTTAATCGTGAAGCGCCGGCGCTGCTGGATGGTCAATCCAATGAGTCGCTGGGGGCTTATTTGCAACGCGGCAAATATGGTGCGGGATTTATCGAGGATTATATCCTGCCGATGGGCGCTGCGATCTGGTCGTCGTCGGTTGAGGGGATGCGCGCATTTCCCGCTAGGCACTTTATCCGGTTTTTCAAAAACCATGGCCTGCTCAGCATCAATGACCGGCCGCAATGGGCGACCGTGACCGGTGGGTCGCGGGTTTATGTCGCGGCCGTGCTGGCCGCTTTGGCGGGCCGGGTGCGGCTCGGTGCGGCGGTTACAGCGGTGCGGCGGACCGATTTGGGCGTCAGCGTCGAGGCGGATGGCGTGGCGCCGGCGCTGTTTGATCACGTCATCATGGCCTGTCATGCCGATCAATCGCTGGCCATGTTGGCCGACCCGAGTGAAGCTGAACAGGCGGTGCTGGGAGCGGTCAAATTCCAGGATAATGTCGCGGTTCTGCATACTGATCTTGCCTTGATGCCGCGGCGGCGGGCGGTCTGGTCGTCGTGGAATTATCTCTCATCGGGGCGTGGGGATCATGATGCCGCGGTGTGCCTGACATATTGGATGAATAATCTGCAGGGCATGGTCACCAAAGAGCCCTTGCTGGTCAGCTTGAATCCGCTGATGCCACCCGATCCGGCTAAGGTTTTGCTGCGCAAGACCTATAGCCATCCGCAATTCGATGCGGCGGCAATGAAGGCGCAGGAGCAATTGCACAGCATTCAGGGTGTGGCCCGCATTTGGTTCGCCGGCGCCTGGACCGGTTGGGGTTTTCATGAGGATGGCATTGCCTCGGCGGTGCGGATTGTGGAAGCGATGGGCATTGCCGTGCCCTGGCGTGAGACCGCGAGCCGGCAGGCGGCATGAGCATCATCGAGCCTGCATTATTGTATCGCGGTAAGGTCGGCCACGTGCGGCATACGCCGTTCGTGCATAAATTCAATTATCGGATTTGGATGCTTGCTGTCGATCTCGACGGGATTGATGAGTTGGCGGCGCGCAGCAGGATTTTCTCGCATAACCGGCGCGGTCTTGTGTCGCTGTGGGACCGCGATCATGGCGCGCGCGATGGGTCGCCGTTGCGACCTTGGGTTGAGGCGGCTCTGCGTGCCAATGGTTTGGGTGAATTCAACGCACGCATTCGGCTGATCACCATGCCGCGCGTATTCGGTTATGCGTTCAACCCGATCTCCTTCTTTTTTTGCTATGATGCAGCAGGCCGGCTCGGCGCGGTGTTGCATCAGGTCAAGAACACGTTCGGCGGGCAGGTCGGGTATTTGATCCCGGTCACGCCGGGCACCCGGATGATTCGCCAGCATGCGGCAAAAATGATGGCCGTTTCGCCGCTTTTCGACATGCAAGGCGGATATGATTTTACGTTCACCCCGCCTGGTGACGGCTTCGCCATCGCGATTAAATATAAGACGGACGAAAAGCGCATGACCGCGACGATGGCGCTGCGCGCGAGCGGGTTTTCTGATTGGACCCTCACGACATTGTTGGCCAAACTACCTCTCACGCCGCTGAAAGTGATGGGCGCCATTCACTGGCAAGCCCTATTGATGTATGTGCGGGGGGCTAAATTCTACGGTGTGCCTGAGACTTTGCACGAAAGCGTGATCATTGGAGAGAATAAATGACCGACACTGCATCGCTGGCTGATTTTTCTCCGGCGAGACCGACCGATCGGCGTCTTCGGCTGGGCCTGCAATTCGCGCGCTTATTGCGTGCCGGGGCTCTCACGGTCAATTTGCCGGACGGCAGCACCCATCATTTTGAAGGTCATGAACCGGGCCCAACCGCAACCATCATGGTCCGCGATCCACGTATGGTTGCCCGGCTTGCATTTCGCGGCAGCCTGGGCTTAGGCGAGGCTTATCTGGAAGGCTGGTGGGATAGCCCGTCGGTCATCGATGTGTTGATGCTCGGCACCGCCAATGCGGCGGAATGGGATGAGATGCTACGCGGCAAATTATGGGCACGCGTCGGCTCGTGGTTGTTGCATAAATTGCGCCCGAACGCCCGCAAGGGCGCGCGCCGCAATATTGCCGATCATTATGATCTTGGCAACGATTTTTATAAATTATGGCTTGATGATTCGATGACCTATTCAGCCGCTTTGTTCAATGGTCAGGCGACCAATCTGGAAGCAGCGCAGGCGGAAAAATATCGCCGGCTCTGCCGCGCGCTCGAGTTGAAGCCTGGTATGGATGTTCTGGAAATCGGCTGCGGCTGGGGTGGATTCGCCGAAATCGCCGCCGGTGAATTCGGCGCCAAAGTATTGGGTATTACATTATCGACTGAGCAATTGGCGTATGGCAAAGCCCGCATGGCGCGTCAGGGCCTGACGGATCGGGTGGAATTGCGTTTGCAGGATTATCGCGACACGCCGGGTCAGTTTGACCGGATTGCGTCGATCGAAATGTTCGAGGCGGTGGGCGAGGAATATTGGCCGGCCTATTTCAATACCGTGCGTGATCGGTTGAAGCCGGGCGGGCAGGCGGGTATTCAGGTCATCACTATCGCGGATCAGTTTTTCGAGGAATATCGCACGACGGCGGATTTCATTCAGCGCTATGTCTTCCCCGGCGGCATGCTGCCCTCGCCGACGCGGCTTAATCAGGAAGTGGAACGCTCAGGCCTTGCGGTGCGCGATGTGTTCTGGTTTGGCCAGGATTATGCGGAGACTTTGGCTATTTGGCACACTAAGTTCCAGGCTGCCTGGTCGCACGCGAGCGCGTTGCCCGCACGGTATGACACGCGGTTTAAGCGACTCTGGGAATTTTATCTCGCTTATTGCGAAGCGGGCTTTCGGGCCGGTTGGACGGATGTCGGGCAAGTATTGATATCGCGCGCTTGAGCAAGCGCGTCGGATGAAACGTCTCCCGCTTTCGACCCTGTTGATTTATGCGGCACCTGCTTTGCCGCTCGGTATGCTCGGCCTGCCTTTGTTGGTCATCCTGCCGACATTCTGGGCAGGACCGATGCATATGAAACTCGCCACGGTTGGGCTCGTGCTCACATTGGTGCGCGTGATTGATGCCATCGTCGATCCGACCATCGGCCGTCTGTCGGATTTGTCACGCTCGCGGTTTGGTCGGCGCAAGCCCTTTATCGCGCTCGCCATTCCCCTGGCCGCCACCGGCGCAATCGGGTTGTTTTTTCCGCCGCATGATGCGGGTGTCGCCTGGCTGTTTATTTTCAACGCCATGATCACCTGGGGCTGGACCATGCTCTCATTGCCTTATTGGGCGTGGGGCGCTGAATTATCCGACGATTACGCCGAGCGTCAGCGCATTACCAGTTTTCGCGAGGGCGGCAGCATTGTCGGTATTTTACTCTCGGCGATCGCGCCGGTCGTGCTCGGCATTACCGATCCCGCGGGCGAGGCGCATTTATTGGTGATTTTGACTTTGGGATTGGCGACACCTTTCGTATTGATGGCGCTGATCGCCGTGCCTGATAAATTGCCTCGCGAATCTGCCAAGCCGGTCAAACTGAGTGCAGCCTTGCGCCTCGCCGCACGCAATAAGCCGTTCCGTACTTTGATCGTGACATGGCTGCTGAACGGGCTGGCCAATGGGCTGCCAGCGACGTTGTTTCTGCTGGTTTGCACTCATATCCTGGGCGATAGCAAAGCCTCCGGCCCGGTGCTGCTGGTCTATTTCGCGGCCGGCGTATTCTCAGTTCCAATCTGGTTGAAACTCGCCGTGGCGATCGGCAAGCATCGTGCCTGGATTGTCGCATTGATCGGCACGGCTGTGGCGTTTTCCTTCGCACCCTTGCTGCCGCTTTACGGGGTGGGGCTGTTCATGGTGATCAGCCTGTTCACGGGTGCCGGTTTGGGTGCCGATTTTACCTTGCCGCCCTCCATACAAGCAGACGTGATCGATCTCGATGAATTTGAAAGCGGCGAGCATCGTGCGGGGTTATTTTTCGCTGCCTCGACGATGGCGCAAAAAGCCGGCAACGCGCTTTCGGTCGGTATTGCCTTCCCGCTGCTGCAATTGGCGGGATTTAACGCCAATGGCAGCAACGGGTTTTTCCAAAAAGCGGTATTGCTGACTTTGTATTGCCTGGTGCCGAGTGCGTTGAAACTGGGCTGTTCGTTGTTGCTGCGCGGCTTTCCGATCGATCGCGCAGCGCAAGCCGAATTACGGCAAGGTATTGCGGCCGCGGGGATATGAGGCTCGGATGATCCCACCGGCAGCGGATTTGCGTATTATCGGCGATGTTCATGGTGATTCGCGGGCTTTCGCTGCCGCTGCCGATACTGATCGCTTTGTGGTTCAACTGGGTGATCTGGTTGATGACGGGCCCGATACCAATGGCGCACTCGGCATCATGTTCCGTTTGATCGATGAGCAACGTGGGTTATTCGTTCTCGGTAATCATGATTTCAAACTGGCCCGTGCGCTGCGCGGCGATGTGGTGCAGCGGGCGCGCGGCCTTGCCGACACTCTGGCGGATTTGCCGCCGGACCTGGCTGCGCGGGCATTGTTGGAAATTCAGCGTGCGCCGGCCTGGATTGTCGCGGGGCGTTCGATTTTCGTCCATGGCGGGTATCATCCGGCGATGCTCACTGATGCACCCCCTGCCTTTCCGCAAGGCCGCCCGGGAATGGTGCTGGCGCGGGCTTTGTTCGGCCAACCGACAGGGCGGGTGACGGGGATGGGCAAGCCTGAACGGTCTTTGGCATGGGTCGAGCGGATCCCATCGGGATTCACAGTTTATTGCGGCCATGATTGTCGCAGTAACGATGGCCGACCCTATATCAAGGTGAATGAGCATGGCGGCCGAGCGGTTTTTCTCGATACCGGAGCCGGGAAAGGTGGGCATTTATCGTGGATCGATATGCCGCCCTTGGAAGGAGTAGTGTGATGCGTATGGGATATATGGCTTTGCTGGCAGCGTTGGGGCTCGGGGGCTGCGCATCGATGCAGCCGCAGGATTTTGCCTCGGGCACGCCTTCGATGGCGTTACAGGATTATTTCCCTGGGCACAGCACCGCGCAAGGTATTTTCATCGACCGCTTCGGCACCGTGCGTAATCAGTTCACCGTCGATTGTGATGGCAGTTGGGATGGCACGACCCTGACATTGGATGAGCATTTCACCTATGTCGGCGGGGCGCACGGGCAGATCACACATCGGGTTTGGCATTTCCACCAGACCGCGCCGCATCACTGGGTCGGCACCGCCGGTGACGTGATCGGCGATGCGGTGGCCACGCAATATGGCAATGTGTTCCATATGAATTATGTCACCGACCTGAAAACCGGCAGCAGCTCGTATCGTGTTGCGGTCAGTGACTGGCTGTTCCGTGAGAGCCCGACGGTCGTTCTGAACCACACGATTATCAGCAAGCTCGGCGTCGAGTTGGGCCAGGTGCAGATCGCTTTTGTTCATGCCTCCTGACGAGCGGGCCGATTATGAGCCGGGCGAATTCGTCCGCCATCCCCATCAGCCGGACTGGGGGCTCGGCCAGGTGCAATCAGCTATTGGCGCGCGCGTCACTGTGATGTTTGAACATCAAGGCAAAGTGTTGATCAATGCCAGAGCCATTGCATTAGAGAGGGTGGAGCCGGGATAGAGGGCCGTTCCGGTGACATCTCGGTCATCAGAACGGCCGGATTTATTTTGCACGTTCAGATCAAAAACTCTTCAGAAATCATAGCGCAATCCGGCACTGACCATATGGTCCTCGCCATTGGATTTGGCGACCGTGGTCTCAAAAGTTGCTGTGGCCGAAAGGCGATCGGCCAATTGGGCTGCAATGCTGGCACTCAGCACACCCCAGGTGGAGGGGCCGTTCGGATAGCTGGTCGATAAACCCACGGTTGGCTCATCGGTGAACACGCTGCCGAATGCCCCGGCATTGCCGGTCAGCCGGCCGTTCAGAGTGGCGGCTATGCGCGGATGCAGCGCGATATTGCCGATATGCAGATCGGTCGAGGCAGCAACACCGATATCGGCGAGGGTGCGGGAGAGTGTTTGTGCTTGTACTGATTGCGTCAAGGCCGGATCGCCTTGTTCGACATAGGCATTGATATTGGTTTGCAGAAACTGGAATCCCGCCACCGGCCCGGCATCAATCCGGCCGAAATGCAGCACATATCCGCCATCCGCCGCGGCTGAGAAGGAGTTGCCCGACGGTGTCGCCGTAATGCCGGCCAGCACGCCGGGGCGCGAGATGCCTGAGAAATCATCGATGGCATAGGTGAAGCGCAGATTGAGGAAGTAATTGGGCTGCGTGATGGCCCCGTAGGCGCCGAATTCATAGGCGTGGGCTTGGACGCTGCCGCCTTGATCGACATTGGCGTGGTCTGTGCCGTAGCCGAAAGCGAGGCCAGCGGTCACCGAGGGGCCGAACCGATAATCCGCGCCCGCTGCCACTGTGCCGATTTGATAATTGAAACCGTTGGCCTGAGCCTCGTTCTTGCGTGTGCCATCATTATAGGCGCCGGTGATGAAAACCGAGAGCTTGTTTTGCGGGATCATACCAAAAGGATCGGTCTCGCTGGCGCCGTTGCTGGCCAATTGAGCCGATCCGGGGAGGCTCGCCTGCAAGCCCGTCACACCTTCATGCAGCGCATCAATCCGCTGCGAGAGCATCGATGAAAAAGCCTCAGTCCCTTGGGTCATCAACCGGGCGGGAACCGACAATGAATTGACACCTTGCAGGGCAGAATTGGCATATTCGGCAATCAGCAGATGTGTGCCAGTGGTCGGGTGCACCTGATCCCAGAACAGGTATTGATTTTGCTGGGCGACCGATGCGCTCACGCATGAGGGCGTATTGATGCAGGCGAGCGTGACATTCGTTTTGCCGTATGCGGCGGGGTTGGCCAGCAATTCCTGGAAGATGAATTGCTGGTTCATCAGAATCACGTTCGCACCGGTTTGTAAATGCACTTCCTGTGCCACCTGAGCCAGTGCGGCGTCATGGGCGGCGGTAATCTCATTGGCCACAGCGGCCTGCGCCGGATTAGTGTTAAACAAAGGGGTGGAGCCGAGATTCGGCAAATTGAACAGCAGGATCTGGCGCGCGCCGAGGGCTGCCAATTCGCTCAGCCCTTGCGCGGTCTGGTTCGCCACATTGGTCACGGCTGTGGTGATTTGCTGGGTCGGGTTGGTGGGGTTGAGTGCCAGAATTCCCAAAGCCGCGAAGTAATTATTGGCACCAACCCAAACGCCGACGACATCGCCGGAGCCAAAACGCTGACCGGTCGCTGCATATTCCTGCACCTGCTGCAGGAAATCTGGTAAAGGCTGGGTAAAACCCGCACCGAGCGGGGCAGGCAGATTCTCCAAATTGGTAAAATTCTGGCCGAAGACATTCACTGGGCCGGAAAAGGCGCCGCCGACCGCATAATCATTCGAAGGTTTGAACCCGAGGCCAGACAGGCCGGGCAGATATTCTAGCCAGACCGGACCGTTGGAGAAATGATTCTGGTAATAAGGCGGCGGCGGGTAATTGATGCCTGTGAGCTTGGGGATATTGCCGTTATCGACCAGCGAATCGCCGAAGCCATACAGATTTCCGGTGCCAGCCAGCGCCGGCGTGGCGGAGAGGCAAAACGCCACGCCACACGCCAAAATGGATTTCAACGTCATTGTTTCCCCCAAAGCATCAAATTGCATCGTGTTAACGATTACGTCATGATGATTGGGACGAAATGGGCGGCCCGTCAATCCAAATTATTATTCACCCCGTCCTCTTGCGCGGTTCAATCCCGCCCTAGAGCGTAATGCGTTATCACGCACCCGCTCTAGCCATATTTTTTCGATCAATTTTATTGGTTTAGCCGGAGCCAAGTGACTCCATCTAAACCAATATTGATCTAATAGGACTATCCTGCGGCAGGGGTGCTGGCGTTACTGCGGATCAGTTCATACGCCGCCAGGTCGGCTTGCTTGGTTGCGCGGCGATATGAAATGGTTGACCCTGGCCAGATGGTCGAATTGCGGCCGTTTTCATCGAGATACCAGCTTTTGCACCCGCCTTTGAGCCAGACTGTGCCGGCGAGCTTGCCTTGAATGTCATCGACGAATTTCTGTTCCTGCTGGGCTGGAATATCGATGGCGGTCACGTTCGCGGCGCGCATTTTGGTCAGGCAATCCATCACATAGCGAATCTGTGCCTCGATCATGATCACCACAGAATTATGACCAAGCCCGGTATTGGGACCTAGCAGCATGAAAAAATTCGGAAAATTGCTGACATTGATGCCCTTGTAAGCCTGCATGCCGGTTTTCGCCCAATGCGCGTTCAGATCAATCCCCCGGCGTCCGGTCAGGCGCACCCGGGTCATGGCGTCGGTCACCTGGAATCCGGTGCCGTAAATGATCGTATCGATCGGCCGTTCGACGCCGGCTTTATCGACGATCGAATGAGCGCGCACTTCTGCGACGCCCTCGGTCACGACGGCAACATTCGGGCGGGTCAAAGCGGGGAAATAATCATTGGAAATCAGCACGCGTTTACAGCCGACGACGTAATCGGGAGTGACTTTGGCGCGCAGAACAGGGTCTTTGATCTGGCGTTTCAAATGGCTGACGGCCATGTGGCTGGCGGCTTTCTGGGCGCGTTTGTTACCCAGAAAGGCAAGCACACGAATTTCATGCAGCCAGAATAATTTGCGGCGGAAAAACGCCCGGTAAAGCGGCCATTTGGCGAAGCGTGATTTCTCTTTTTCGCTGAAGGGCCGGTCAAGCTTCGGCACAATCCAGGATGGTGTGCGTTGAAATAAATGCAATTGTGCCGCGTCCGGGGCAATCTGGGGCACGAACTGCACGGCCGATGCACCGCTGCCGATCACAGCGATGTTCTTGCCGCGTAAATCATAATCGCGGTCCCAATTGGCGGAGTGAAAAGCCTTGCCCTGGAAGTTTTCGATGCCGGGCAGATGCGGGATTGACGGGTAATGCAAAGCACCCATACCCGAGATCAGCACGCGGGCGGAAATGGTCGAGCCATTATCGGTGGTGACCAGCCACAGGCAGCGTTGTTCGTCCCACCTTGCTTCGCGCAGGGCGGTGTTGAAGCGGGTCTGCTGGCGCAGGTCATGCTTTTCGGCAATGTCCCGCAGATATGTGAAAAGCTCAGGCTGGCGCGGGAACATGCGCGACCAGTCGGATTTCGGCTCGAAGGAGAGGGAATATAAATGCGAGGGGATGTCGCAGGCCGCACCGGGATAGGTATTGTCGCGCCATGTGCCGCCGACATCACTGCCCTTTTCGATCAGCAGGAAATCATTCATCCCCGCTTCGCGCAATTTGATCGCCATCCCGAGCCCGGCAAAACCGGTACCGACAATCAAGATATCAACATGGCTTCCCGGCATCCAAGGTTCCATCGCATCAAGCATGGTCCATACTCCCTTTGCAGCTTGCGGCATCTGAGGTGGCGCTTGCCCTGGCCGCGATAAATCTCTTGCATCGTCAATCTAGGGTGTTTACCCTAATTAATCAGATATTAGGGTAAACACCCTAGAAAGGTCAAGTTCAAAATGCTGGCTGATGTCAAAGATGGTCTCTCGACGCGCGAGCGCATCCTTGCCGCTGCGCTCGCATTGTTCAACGAGCATGGGCTGGCCCATGTCACGATTGCCGAAATCGCCGCCGCCGCGGAGATGCGGCAAGGCAATTTGCATTATCATTTCCCGAAAAAAGATCAGCTTGTGGAAGCGCTGTTTGAATTATTCGTGGCCGATGAACTCGCCGTCGCTCAGGCGCCGCTGGCGGAGCCCGGCAACCCTGCGTCCTATGCCGCCTATCAACGCGGCTGGTTTGAGTTGATGTGGAATTTCAGATGTTTCTACCGTGATGCATCATCGCTTCTGACCGTCTCGCCCGCTTTGCGCAGCCGTTTTGCCAAAGTGCAGCGCGACGCGCAGAGCGGTGTGCGCGCCGTGCTGGAGCAGGCGGTGCGGCATGGGTTGATGACCGCCAGCAACACCCAGATCGATCGGCTGATCGTCAATGTCTGGATCGTTTCAAGCCATTGGATGGATTATTTGCGCAGCATGGGGACCAGCGAAACCCTCAAGCGATCCCATCTCGAATGGGGGTTCAACCAGATATTGAGTCTCTATGAGCCCTATACCAACGTCGCGCTGCGCTGAATTCAACCTTAATCGGCCCGATCACCGCTCCAACACGATGACCGATTCGAGATGGGGCGAGGCGGGGAACTGGTCGATTGGGGTGGCATTGGTCAGCCGGTAACCGGCCGTGTGCAGGGGTTTGAGGTCGCGGGCGAGGGCGGCTTGATTGCAACTGACATAAATGATCCGCGCTACGCCGCTGGCCGCGAGGGCAGGGATTTGCCCGGCCGCGCCATCGAATGGCGGATCGAGAATGACGCAGGCGGCGCCTGCGAAGTCAGTTTTTATCAACGGCCGGCGCGCCAGATCCCGGGTGGTCATGGTCAGGCGGTTGAGCGCCTGCCGGCGGATCGCGTGGGCTGCTGCGCCCGCGGCGGCGGGGCTGCCCTCATAGGCGGTGAGACGGGCATGCTGGGCGAGGGGGAAGGAAAATGTGCCAAGGCCGGCATAAAGTTCGATGAATTTCGATTTGGCGGTGAGCTTGCTTGGCAATCCGGCGATGATGGCGGCCAGAATGGCGGCCTCACCGTCGTGGGTCGCTTGCAGGAAGGCACCGGGCGGGATGTCGATCAGGATGCCGCCGAAGGACACCGTGCTCGGTTTGAGGATGATGATCGATTCCGGATTCTGCTCGCGAACGATGATCGAGATGCGGGTGAGGCCGGCCGATTTGGCAAAGGCGATCAGACGCTGGCGGTCATCGGCTGAGGGCTCCGCATCGAGCTTGAGCAGCAGATCGACGCCGCTATCGAGTTGATTAAGCACGATGCTGGCACTGCGCTTGAAGGCGGTGAGGGTAGCGAGCAGACGGCGCAGGCCGGGCAGGATCGCATTGAGCGGCGCTGTCAGCAGCAAGCAGGCTGCCAGGTCGATGATGTCATTGCTGCCGGCCCGGTGCAGGCCGAGTTGCACGGCGCCATTATAGCGTGTGGCGGCCAAATCGGCGCGGCGACGATGACCAAAGCCGATCGTCAGCAAGGGGGCTATCGGCGGCGCAGTGAAGCCTGCGCGGCTCAATGCTGCGCGCAGCAGGTCGGTCTTCCAGCGATCGTAGAAATCACCGCTGATATGCTGCAGTTTACAGCCGCCGCAGCTGCCGAAATAGGGACAGGGCGGGGTTGTGCGGGTGGCGCCGGGAGCGATGATGTCAAGGATCGCGCCTTGCGCGCGCTCGGGCGTTTTGCGGCTGACGGCCACGCGCAATTGGTCGCCCGGTGCGGCGAGGGGGATAAAGATTTTACCGCCATCGGCGAGGTTCGCTATGCCGTCCCCGGCGGCGCCGAGATCGTCAATGAGGGGCGCGATGGCGGGTGGTTTAGGCAAGCGGATATTTGAATTGCAGCAGGAACGGTGCAAAGCCGGCGAGAATGTGATGCTGATCGGTGCTCAGGGCGTCGCGCCATTTGCCGCTGCGCATGTCGCCGACATGATGGCGATGGATCAAGGTCAGCGTATCCGACAAATCCCCCGCCGGATCACCAACGATGCGCTCGGGCGGCAGATTAGCGATATTCTCCGCGAAGCGGCGAACCGCTGTACTTTCATAGCGCTCGAAAATCTGCCGGAAGCCAGAGGGATCGGTCGGCACGCCGAGCCATTGGGCAATGCTGCCGATCATGTCGGGATTACGGAAAAAACCATCCTCATAGCGCAAATAAGGATGACCGGCGGCGATGCTGCGCAGCGCCCGGTTGCAGTCGCGTGCGATGGCGGCGGCAGCGGATTCGAAGCTCATGCCAAAGCGCTGCATCATCGAAACAACGGCATCGCGCGGGTCGCGGATCGAGACGATGATCATGGGTGCGGCGCGGCTGACGAAATCGTCAAACCCGGAATCGCCAAAATGGAGTTTCCAGACCAGATAACCCAGATGATCGCCCTTTTCCGCCATAACGTCATGCTCGGACTCGGCGTAGAGCGCGCGCACCTGCCCATCGCCATGGGCGGCGATCAGCAGATCACGAACCACATTGAACACCCATGTCGAGGCCGAGCCATGCAGGCCCATTGTCACGATCAGGCGTGGATTACGCTCAATGTTGCCAGGACTCACGGGGTGCTGATTAGAACGCCGCAATACCGGTGATCGCGCGGCCGAGGATCAGGGCATGGACATCGTGTGCGCCTTCATAGGTGTTCACGGTTTCCAAATTCACCATGTGACGGATGACATGATACTCATCGACGATGCCGTTGCCGCCATGCATATCGCGTGACATGCGGGCGATATCGAGCGACTTGCCGCAGGAATTGCGTTTACACAGTGAAATCATCTCGGGGCTGGCGCGACCTTCATCGAGCAGGCGGCCAAGACGCAAAACCGATTGCAAAGCCAGGGTGATTTCGGTTTGCATGTCGGCGAGCTTTTTTTGCACCAATTGCGTCGCCGCCAGAGGCCGGCCGAACATTTGCCGCTCCAGCGTGTAGGTGCGTGCCGCATGCCAGCAGAATTCAGCAGCCCCCAACGCACCCCAGGAGATGCCGTAGCGGGCATTGTTGAGGCAGGAGAAGGGGCCGCGCAGACCTTTGACTTTCGGCAGCATATTTTCCGCCGGCACGAACACGTCCTGCATCATGATCATGCCCGTGACCGAGGCGCGGAGCGAAAACTTGCCTTCGATTTTCGGAGTAGTCAGGCCGGTCATGCCGCGTTCGAGCAGGAAACCGCGAATATCGCCCTCGTCATCCTTGGCCCAGACGAGCAGCACATCGGCGATGGGTGAATTGCTGATCCAGGTTTTCGAACCATTGACGATAAATCCGCCATCCACCGATTTGGCGCGGGTGCGCATCGAAGCAGGATCAGAACCTGCGTCGGGCTCGGTCAGGCCAAAGCAGCCGACAAATTCGCCAGTGCGCAATTTGGGCAGGAATTTGTCTTTTTGCGCGTCCGAGCCGAATGCCCAGATCGGGTACATGACCAAGGATGACTGCACGGAAAAGGCGCTGCGATAGCCGCTATCGACCCGTTCAACCTCGCGCGCGATCAGCCCGTAAGCGACATAGGAGGCATCGGCACAGCCATGACTGTCGAGTGTGGCGCCGAGAAAGCCCATCTCGCCCAATTCGTTCATGATCGTGCGATCGAAGGTTTCGTTGCGGAATCCCATGAGCACGCGCGGGAAGAGTTTTTCCTGGCAATATTCATGGGCGGCATCGCGAATGGCGCGTTCATCATCGGACAGTTGGTCGTCGAGCCGCAGGGCGTCATCCCAAACGAAAGGGGCGAATTTACCCTTCATGCGGGCGGCTGGTTCGGCGACTTTGCTGATGATGTTCATGCTGCGATGTCCGCTTCCTCTGTATTTGTTGAAGTCTCGATATCAGCCATTGCCCCGTGGCGCCGCTTGATCAGCATGAAGGCCGGAATATCGCTGCCGAAGCCGATGACGTGACCATCCTGATCACGATTCTCGTAGCGTGGCGCTGCATCGCGCCGCTCGCGGGATTTCTCCGCCGGTGCCGGCCTTTCGCGCGCGGTCAAAGCGGGCTCGCTCACTTGATTGGCCTCGCGCGGCACATCGCGGGCCGGGCGCCTGCCGCCACGGCCTCTCTCGGCCGGTTTGGCATCGCTGCCAGCCGCGTCACTGCGTTTGGGTGCTGCGTCACGGCTGCTGGTTTTGCCCCCGCTTTTGCTACCCGCTTTACCGCCTGTGCGGCCACGGCGGCGGTTGCCGCTTTCCTCGGACCATTCGACCGGATCGAGCCCCTCGATCTGGATGCGCTCGATCGGAAAGCCGACGAGTTTCTCGATCGCTTCGGTAGCCAAACGATCTTCCGGTGTGGCAAGAGTAAAGGCTTTGCCTTTCAGGCCCGCGCGGCCGGTGCGGCCAATGCGGTGCACGAAATCCTCGGCATGGTGCGGCACGTCGAAATTGAACACGTGTGACAGCCCGCCGATATCGATACCGCGTGCCGCGACATCGCTGCAGACAAGCAAGCGGATGTCACCGGATTTGAATTTTTCCAATGTGGAAAAGCGTGCCGATTGTGGCATGTCGCCATGCAAGGCGCCGGCGCTGAATTGATGCTTGGTCAGAGATTTGAACAGAATATCGACATCGCGTTTGCGATTGCAGAAAATGAGCGCATTCTGCACGTCTTCCGAACGGATCAGCCGGCGCAAGGCCTCGCGCTTGTCATGCTCGGCAATCAGAGTCAGGCGCGATTCGATGGTGGTGGCGACCGATGCGGGTTTAGAGACGGTGATTTCGCGCGGGTTCTGCAGGAAGGCGTCGGCCAGGCGCTTGATTTCCGGCGCCATGGTGGCGGAGAAGAACAAAGTTTGGCGGGTGCGCGGCAGCAGCGAGACGATTCGTTCGACATCGGGGATAAAGCCCATATCGAGCATCCGGTCCGCCTCGTCGATTACCAGAACCCGCACATCGCTGAGCAGAAGCCCGCCGCGCTCGAACAGATCGATCAGCCGGCCAGGGGTTGCGATCAGAACATCAACGCCGCGTGTCAGCGCCTCTTTCTGATCATTCATGCTCTCACCGCCGATCAGCAATGCGTGATTGAGCTTCTGATATTTGCCGTATTGGACGAAATTTTCCGCAACTTGCAGCGCCAGTTCGCGGGTGGGTTCAAGAATCAGCGAGCGCGGCATGCGCGCCCGGGCGCGTGAGCCGGAGAGAATATCAATCATCGGCAGGGTAAAACTCGCGGTTTTACCGGTGCCAGTCTGGGCGCAACCCAAGACGTCGCGGCCCATCAGGACCACGGGAATCGCCTGTTCCTGGATGGGTGTGGGCTGCAAATAGCCCTTTTCGGCAATGGCGCGGAGCAAAGGCTCCGACAGGCCAAGCGGCACAAAGCCGTTGATCACGGCCTCGGCTTCGGGCTGTGCTTCATCATGCGGTTCAGGCGCCAGATCATGCGCCATGTGGTCTTGGGAGTCGGACAAATAATCAACCAGTTCAAGAAAGAGGTCATGCGCCATAGTGCGCAGGGCGCTTCAGGCGCCCGTTAACACCTCTCCTATCTGGAAACAGACCCGAAAAGTCAAGGTTTTCCCTCTCCTGCTTTGGCCCTGTCCTGGTGAGCCTCGGCTTCGGGAGCCGGTTCGGGGTGGGCTGCGAGTTCGGGGAAATCCTCCTCCCAATATTCGCCCTGCTGGCGCTGGTCTAACGCGCGCGCGTCGCGCTCGCGGGCGCGCAACTCGACACGGCGGATTTTGCCTGAAATGGTTTTCGGCAATTCGGCGAATTGGATGCGCCGGACCCGGCGGAATGAGGACAGGCGGGCGCGCACATGGCGGAAGATCGACAAAGCGGTGGCGCGGTCGGGGGCGAAGCCCTCGGCCAGAATGATGAAGGCTTTCGGCACGGCAAGGCGCGTGGGGTCGGGCGAGGGCACCACGGCGGCTTCGACCACCGCCTCATGCTCGATCAGCGCGCTTTCCAGCTCGAACGGGCTGATCCGGTAATCCGAGGCTTTGAAGACATCATCGGCGCGGCCGACATAATATAAATAATCATCGGCATCGCGCCGGGCGACATCGCCGGTTTTGTAGAATGCGCCCGAGACTTTCAGAATCGAGCCGTCCGGCTGCTGGTAGCCGTCCATCAGCCCGGTCGGCCGGGCCGCGAGATCGATCGCGACCTGACCTTCGATCACGGTCTCGTCGGCTTCATCGACCAAAGCGATATGATAACCCGGCATGGCGCGGCCCATCGAGCCGGGTTTGACCGTTTGGCCAGGCGTATTGCCGATTTGCAGGGTGGTTTCGGTTTGGCCATAGCCGTCGCGAATGGTCAGGCCCCACGCCGCTTCGACCTCGCGGATCACCTCCGGGTTCAGCGGTTCGCCCGCGCCCACGACCTCGCGCAGATGGACGCGCCAAGCGGTCAGATCCTCCTGGATCATCAGCCGCCAGACGGTTGGTGGGGCGCAGAAGGTGGTGACCCGCTCGGCGACCAGGGTATCGAGCAATTTTTGCGCGGAAAACCGCTTTTGGTTATGCACCAGAATGGTCGCCCCGGCATTCCAGGGGGCGAAAAAACTACTCCAGGCATGTTTCGCCCAGCCGGGGGCCGAAATATTCAAATGCACATCATGCGGTTGCAGCCCGATCCAATACATCGTGCTCAGATGCCCGACCGGATAGGATTGGTGGGAGTGCAAAACCAGCTTCGGTTTGGCGGTGGTGCCGGAGGTGAAATAGAGCAAATAGGGATCGGTTGCGCGAGTCGCGGCATCGGCGGTGAAATCGCCGTCATGCTGGTGGGAATCGGCGAAGGATATCCAGCCCGGGGCGGTGCCGATGATGATGCGGGTGACGTGGTTGGGCAGAAAACCCAGGCGCAGTGCAGCCTCTGCGTTGGCAATCACGTGCCGCACCTGGCCGCGTTCCACCCGGTCCTGCAAATCGGCTTCGGCGAGCAACGTGGTGGTCGGCACGATCACGGCACCGAGTTTCATCGCCGCCAGCATCGCCTCCCACAAAGCGCGCTCATTGCCGAGCATCAGCAACATCCGGTCGCCGCGTTTGACGCCCAGATGGCGCAGGAAATTGGCCACCTGATTGGAGCGTGCGGCGAGGGCGGCGAAGCTCAGGCTTTCAGCAGAGTCTTCATTGATGATACGCAATGCCACGGCATCGTTGCCGCGCGCCATATCGTCGAAATAATCCAGCGCCCAATTGAAATATTCCAGTTGCGGCCAGGAAAATCCGGCCATTGCCGCGCGGTAGTCGGTTCGGTGGGCGAGTAGAAAATCTCGTGCCGCGATGAAGGGGGCGGCCGCTTTGTGCAAGGTCATTGCGTCTCTCTCAACAATGAAGCCAGAAATTCAGTTCTGCTTCCAGGGTAGGCCTTCGCTCTTCCAGCCGGCGACATGGCCGCGATGGCCGCGCGCATCGGCGGGGCCTTCGAAACCGTCTTTGATATTGAAGACTTTTGTATAGCCGGCCGCCTTTGCCGCCATCGCCGCCGCCAGCCCACGGCCGCCGGTGCGGCAGAGGAAATAGAGCGGATGCTCGTGGCTTGTAACGCCCTGCTTGAGCTGATCGAGGAAATTCGGGTTTTGCTGCATGGACGGAAATACCTGCCATTGAATCATCAGCGGGTGCTTGCCCGTCTGTTCCAGGTCTGGCACGCCGACAAAGCTCCATTCGGCATTGGTCCGCACGTCACACAATGTTGCATCCGGGTCGCTCATCAGAGCTTCCCACACCAATTTTGGCGCCACATCTTCTGCCATGGCTTGTCCTCCCCCGTGTATCCGGTGAGCTAGGTTGGACCCTGCTTCATCCGGGCGCAATATGCCTGTTATAAGAGTGATAAACCGCACACGGACAAGGACTGACATTCATGCCTCATTTGCCGCCCGTCACAGCGCCCGCCATTGCCAGCGGCGTGCTAGCCGCCATTGGGAATACCCCGCTGATCCGGCTCAACCGGGCCTCGGACGCCACCGGCTGCACCATCCTGGGCAAAGCGGAGTTCATGAATCCGGGTGGTTCGGTGAAGGACCGGGCGGGACTCGCGATTATTCTCGACGCTGAGGCGCGCGGCGTCCTCAAGCCTGGCGGCATCGTAGTCGAGGGCACGGCGGGCAATACGGGCATCGGCCTGACTTTGGTGGCCAATGCGCGCGGTTATCGCAGCATCATTGTCATGCCGGAGACGCAAAGCCGGGAAAAAATCGAATTTTTGCGTATGATCGGCGCCGAGCTCATGCTGGTGCCGGCCAAGCCCTATAAGGACCCCGGCAATTATGTCCATGTCAGTGAGCGTGTGGCCGCAGAGCAAAACGGGGTATGGGCCAATCAGTTCGATAATGTCGCCAATCGCGAGGGCCACAGGCTCACCACGGGGGCGGAAATCTGGGCACAGACCGGCGGCCGGATCGATGCGTTCACCTGCTCCTGCGGCACCGGCGGCACGTTGGCCGGTGTCGGCATGGCGTTGAAGGCGCATAATCCCAATGTGCGGATCATTCTCGCCGATCCTGATGGCAGCGCATTGTATAATTGGGTGAAATCGGGTGCGCTGACATCGAGCGGATCATCGATCACCGAAGGGATCGGTCAGGGCCGGGTGACTGCCAATCTGGCCGGAGCGCCGATCGATGATGCGCTGCGCATCACGGACGCCGAGGCATTGGAGCAGGTGTTTGATTTGTTGATCCATGAAGGTATCTCGGTGGGCGGCTCCGCCGGCATCAATATCGCGGCCGCCATCAAAACCGCACGCATGATGGGGCCCGGCAATACGATCGTCACCATTTTATGCGATGGCGGGGCGCGTTATCAGTCGAAATTATTTAACCCAGAGTTTCTGCAAAGCAAAAACCTGCCGATTCCGCCATGGCTGGTGCAAGGTTGAACGCAAAACAGGGGGATATAACCATGACGGTGCAACCACAAATCCGGTTTTATCACGCAGCGCATTCGCGTTCGCTCTCGGTATTGATTTTGCTCGAAGAACTGGCGGCGCCTTATGAATTGACGCTGATCGACATGAAAGGCGGCGCCCAGCGGGAGCCGGCTTATCTGGCGGTCAACCCGATGGGCAAGGTGCCGGCCATCATGGCCGGTGACGCGCTGGTGAGCGAGCAGGTGGCCATTTATATTTATCTTGCCGATCGCTTCGGGCTCGGCGGGTTGGCGCCTGCTTTGGATGATCCGGCGCGCGGGCCATATTTGCGCTGGCTGGTCTATTATGCGGCCTGTTTCGAGCCGGCGGTGGTGGATAAGGCCATGAAGCGCGACCCCGCGCCGTTGGCAATGTGCCCTTATGGCGATTATCAGACAATGTTCGAGACATTGATCGGGCAATTGAGCCAAGGCCCCTATATTCTGGGCGAGCGATTTTCCGCAGCCGATCTACTCTGGGCAACCGCGCTCACCTGGATGACGAGTTTCAAAATAGTGCCGGATTTGCCTGTGATCATGGATTATATCGCACGCGCTAATGCAAGGCCCGCGGTTATCAAGGCCCGTGCGCGCGACGAGGAATGGGCGGCGGGATCGGCATTATAATACATGTTCGGCGTGGTCGGGTGAGTTCATTCTCCTCAAAGGGACCGCCAAGGATTGATGATTTCAATTCCGCATAATTCGAAATCGCTTTCATTGCGGGTCACCAAAATGCAGGACCGGAAACGCGCAATGGCTGCAATCATCAAATCCAACGTCGCGGCCGGGCGACCGGCACGCCGGCGGATTTCGAAAATCTCTGAATAAGCAAAGGCCGCACCGGAATCGAAGGGCAGAATGCGTTGGCCGAAATCGGCATTAGGGCGTGATCGTTTTACAACGACACGCTCTATGTGTATTTTATCGATCAATTTGATAGGCTTAGGTACAGTCAAGCGCCTCTAGCCAAACTTATATTGATCTAAACATGCCGTGGGAAGCGGCCTCGAGATCGTAACGGCGGCGGCCGGGCGGCATAATGGCAAGCCCGGAGAATATTTCCGCCTGACAAATGGCAGCGGTAAATAATAAATCGCTCGGTTTGCCCGACACGAAGGCGGCTACCTCCCTTGCCGGTTCAGCGCTCATCATGGCCGAGAGAATATTGGTGTCGAGCAGAAACATTATTCGAAATGGGGTGGCTCGCGCAACGCGGATCGTGCAGGCGGATCAAGCTCAACACCACCTATGGCCCTAAACCGCTCATGGATCCGTTGAAAGAGATTTGAGGCAACCTGTTCCTGCGGCGAGAGGAATGTTTGCAGCATATGACGGACTTCAGCCTCTACCGACCTGCCATGCTCTGCCGCACGAATGCGGAGCTTCTCCTTAATCTCTGGCTTGATATTGCGAATGATGATGCTGCTCAATTTGTTGCCCGTGGAATATGCCAGCCCCGATGATGGCGAATGATAGCAATGATATCAATGTCATTATCGGTGCGGTGGCTCTCTCCCTCAGGCCGCCTGTGCGTGCTGGAGCGCAAATGCCTCGGCGACCAATTCATAGGAACGGCGGCGGGCCTGATGATCGTGGATGATGGTCGTCATCAGGACTTCCTGCGCGCCATATTCCACCGCCACCGCTTCGATGCCGGCGCGCACGGTCGCCGGTGATCCCGCGATCATGCGGCGGCCGCGCGGGGCGGCGTCGATGGAGCCGGCCTGATCGGCCAGGAATTCCTGCGCCGTCTCGATGGTCGGGATTTTGATCAGTTTGCCGGCGCGGAGGAGTAAAAAAGCCATGCGTGCGCTGGCCGAAAGCCGCCATGCCTCTGCGTCGGTTTCGGCGCAAATGACCGAGACCGCTACCGCCGCGCGCGGTGTGGGGTTGGCAATCGAGGCATTGTACTCATCCCGATAGCGCTCAGCGATCGCAGCGCCGTTGGGACTGATGAAATCGGCGAACATATAAGGCAGGCCCAATTCAGCCGCCCATATGCCGCTTTGCGGCGAGGAGCCGAGCAGCCAGATATCAGGTGCCTCCGGCCGTCCGGGTAGGGCATCGGCGATCGCGGCCAGCGGATGGCCGGGCGGGATTTCGCCGCGGAAATAGGCCAGTAGCTCGGCTAATTGTTCGGGAAAATCATCGGGCAGGGCATGATGCCGGTCGCGCTGCAAGGCGTGGGCGGTGCGCTGGTCGCTGCCCGGCGCGCGGCCGATGCCCAGATCGATCCGCTGCGGGTAAAGCCCGGCCAGCATCGAGAAATTCTCCGCGACTTTCACCGGGCTGTAATGCGGCAGCATGACGCCGCCGCTGCCGATATGGATGCGCTGGGTGGCGGCGGCAATCGGGCCGATCAGCACTTCGGGGCTGGCACATGCGAGCATCGGTGTCGCATGATGTTCGGAGACCCAATAGCGATGATAGCCCAGCCGGTCGGTGAGCCGGGCAAGGTCGATCGAGTTGCGTAAAGCCTGCCCGCCGCTTGTGCCTTCTGGGATGGGCGCCTGATCCAACACGCCCAGGCGCAGCGGTTCATTCATGATGATCTGATCCATGGATTGAGTATGGGTATTGACCCTTGCCATGCCAAGCACGCCCCGAACTCCCGAATCTACATGACAAAGCCGGCGGAACCTGCGCTATTCCTGTTTTACATTGGAAGTCAGTCCATGCAGATTCGTGTCGGCTACGATATTGCCTATGAATGCCCGCAACCGACACCGATGATATTGACTCTGCATATCCATTATTCCCGGGCGTCCGATGTGTTGTATCCGGACCATATGAGCGTCAGCCCCGCCGTGCCGGTCAGTGCCTATCGGGATTTGTTCGGCAATTGGTGCAGCCGCATCCTCGCGCCACCCGGGATCGTCACGCTCTCAACCCGCGCTGTGGTGCGCGATTCCGGCAAGCCCGATCCGGTGCATCTGGATGCCATTGAACATCGGGTGCAGGACCTGCCGGAGGAGACGCTCGTGTTCCTGCTCGGCAGCCGCTATTGCGAGACCGACCGGCTCAATCAGGCGGCGTGGGATCTGTTCGCCAAAGTGCCGCCCGGCTGGGCGCGGGTGCAGGCGATTTGCGATTTCGTCCATCATCATATCCGCTTTGGCTATGATCAGGCGGACCCGATGATGAGTGCAGCCGGCGTGTTCGACAAAAAGCGCGGCGTCTGCCGCGATTTCGCCCATCTGGCGGTCGCTTTCTGCCGCTGCATGAACATCCCCGCGCGCTATTGCACTGGCTATCTCGGCGATATCGGCATGCCGCCGCCTTATGCGGCAGGCGATTTTGCCGGCTGGTTCGAGGCGTATCTGGGTGGGGCGTGGCACACATTCGACCCACGCAATAATATTCCGCGCATCGGCCGAGTGTTGATTGCGCGCGGACGGGATGCGGCGGATGTCGCCATCACCAGCCATTTCGGCCCGGCGATCCTGCGCAATTTCAACATCGTGACCGACGAGGTCGGCG
>NCAP01000070.1 GCA_002255495.1 Rhodospirillales bacterium 20-60-12
CCTCGCGGGTGGTGCTGGGCTTTTGCGAGACATCGACCATGCGGGCAGCGCCGCTTTCATCGATATGGGTGAGCCCAGTCATTGCGGGTCACCGAGCAGCATCCGGGTCGCGCGTGTCAGGTCGGGCTCGCGCATCAGGCTTTCACCGACCAGAAATCCTTGCACGCATAATTTTTGCAGCCGCTTGATATCGGCGAAATTCCTGATCCCGCTTTCGGAAATCAAGAATCGGTCGGGCGAAACCAACGTTGCGAGTTTTTCGCTGACATCAAGGCTGGTCTGCAATGTTTTCAGATTACGGTTATTGATGCCGATGAGCGGTGTTTGCAGGCCGAGCGCGCGATCCAGCTCGGCTTCGTCATGCACTTCGACCAGCACATCCATCTCCAGCCCACGGGCGAGATCTTCCAGTTCGCGCGCCTGATCGTCGGTCAGGGCCGCCATGATCAGCAAAATGCAATCCGCGCCCGCCGCGCGGCTTTCGTAAATCTGCCAGGGATCGAGCATGAAATCCTTGCGCAGAACCGGCAGATCGACCGCGGCACGGGCGGCCACCATATGTTCGATCGTGCCTTGGAAATAAGGTTTGTCGGTAAGGACCGACAGACATACGGCACCGCCATTGCGATAGGCGGCGGCGAGGATTGCTGCATCGAAATCCGGCCGGATCAAGCCGCCCGAAGGTGAGGCTTTTTTGATCTCGGCGATCAATCCCGGCCGGCCGGCGGCTGTGGCATCCATCAGCGCCCGGGCAAAGCCGCGCGGCTTTGGGGCATCCTGTGCACGGGCCTTCTGCTCGGCGAGCGGCAAGGCTTGTTTGCGGCGTGCGACTTCGCCCAAAGTTTCGACGCAGATTTGAGCCAGAATATCGGGGGGAGGTGTCGTCATGTCGTTCATGTTCATTCCGCCGAAGCGCGTTTGAGGGTTTCCAGAGCGGCCCGGGCGCGGCCGGTATCGAGCGCGCCGGCGGCGAGGGCCGCGCCATCCATGAGATTACCAACACGGCCCGCGACGATCAGCGCGGCTGCCGCGTTCAGCAGCACAATATCGCGATAGGCACCGCGTTGACCATCGAACATCGCCATCATGGCGGCGGCATTATAGGCGGCATCTCCACCGATGATGGCGCTGATCGGTGCCGGTGCAAGCCCGGCCTGCTCAGCTGTGACCACCATGCGCGTGATTGTTCCGGCATCGAGGGAGATCACATCTGTCGGGGCGGCCAGGGATAATTCATCCAGCCCGCCGCCATTGACGATCCATGCACGGGTGGTGCCGAGATTGTGCAGCGCCTGGGCCATCGGTTCGGCCCATTTGAAATCATAAACGCCGATCAATTGCCGGCTGACGCGCGCGGGATTGGCCATGGGCCCGGTGAGGTTGAAAATCGTCCGTGTGCCCAGATCAACCCTGGCCGCCGCGGCATGGCGCAGGCCCGCATGATGACGCGGCGCGAATAAAAATACGCAATGGGCTTCGTCGAGTATGGCCGAGAGCCGCGTCATCGGCGCTTCCACTGTGACCCCAAGGGCCGCCAGCACGTCCGCCCCGCCGGCGCGCGAGGACAAAGCCCGGTTGCCATGCTTGGCGATGTTGATGCCGAGCCCGGCGAGAATAAAGGTGACGGCTGTGGAGATATTCAGCGTCGCCAGACCATCGCCGCCGGTGCCGCATACATCGATCGTATCGGCTGGGGCGTTGATGCCGATCATATGAGTGCGCATCGCCTGCACGGCGCCGGTCAGTTCGGCCACGGTCTCGCCGCGCACGCGCATGGCCATCAGCAGGGCCGCAATTTGCGCGGATGTCGCCTGGCCTTGCATGATCATGCCGAATGTTTCGGCGGCCTGCGCCTCGCTCAGGCTCTCGCCTTGCGCCAGACGCGCCAGAACCGGTTTGAGCGCGTCACTCATACGCTGGCGGCAGCCACACCGTCGCGCGCACGCTCATGGGGCACATGGGCGAGCTTGAGGAAATTCGCCAAAATATCGTGACCATGCGCGGTCGCGATGCTTTCGGGATGGAATTGTACGCCGTAAATCGGCAGGCTTTTATGGCGCAGGCCCATTATGATATCTTCGTCGGCCCAGGCGGTTTGCAGCAGGCAATCGGGCAATGTGTCGGCTTCGACGATCAGCGAATGATAACGCGTCGCCTCGAACGGATCGGGCAGATTGGCAAAGACGTCTTCGTTACGATGGGTGATGGCGCTGGTCTTGCCATGCACCGGGATTGGCGCGCGGATGACATGCCCGCCAAAGGCCTGGCCGATGGCCTGATGCCCCAGACACACCCCCAATATCGGCACTGAGCCTGACGCGGCCTTGATCAGATCGACGCATATGCCTGCCTCGTTGGGCGTGCATGGACCTGGTGAGAGCACGATCGCCTCGGGACGCAAGGCCAGCGCCTGCGCGGTGGTTAGTTCATCATTGCGCCGCACGGTGCAAGCGACACCGAGATCACCGAAAAAATGCAGGAGATTGAAGGTGAAACTGTCATAATTATCGATCAACAGAATCATGACATTGGCGCTCCCTTGGCATAGCGCACGGCATCCTCCGCGGCGCGAAACAGCGCGCGGGCTTTTTGCACGCTCTCGGCATATTCGGCTTCGGGATCGGAATCGGCCACCACGCCGACGCCGGCTTGCACATGCATTACGCCGTCCTTCACCAATGCGGTACGCAGCGCGATGCAGGTATCCATGGTACCGTTGGCGGCAAAATAGCCGATACAGCCGGCGTAGAGCCCGCGCCGTGACGGCTCCAATTCCTCGATGATCTGCATGGCGCGAATTTTCGGCGCACCGGACAAGGTGCCCGCCGGAAACCCCGCCATCAGCGCATCGAGCGCGTCGCATTCAGGCCTGATCCGGCCTTGCACATTCGAGGAAATATGCATGACGTGACTGAACCGCTCGATGGCGAAACTCTCGGTCACTTCCACCGAGCCGATCTGTGCCACCCGGCCGACATCGTTGCGCCCCAGATCGAGCAGCATCAAATGTTCGGCGCGCTCCTTCGGATCGGCGAGCAATTCGGCTTCCAGCGCTTCATCTTCGGCGCGGGTCTCGCCGCGCTTGCGGGTGCCGGCCAGCGGGCGGATGGTGACGATGCCATCGCGCAGGCGGACCAGAATTTCCGGACTGGAACCGACCGCCGCGAAATCACCGAAATCGAGAAAGAACAAGAACGGTGCAGGATTGATCCTGCGCAACGAGCGATAGAGCGCGAATGGCGGCAGGCTGAACGGTGCTGAGAATCGCTGGCTCGGCACCACCTGAAACACATCCCCCGCATAGACATATTCCTTTGCCCGCTCGACCATGGCGCAGAATTCCGCCTTGCTCATGTTCGATTGCGGCGTCGGGTCGGGGGTATGGGCAGAGGGAGCGGCGAGCTTCAAGGGCTGATCGAGCGCTGCCTGGGCCTGCATGATGCGCGCGTCCGCCGCCTCAAACGCCGCTTGTGCCGAAACACCATCACGCGGATAGGCCGGTGCGGCGAGAATGATTTCATCCGTGACCGTATCGAAAATCACAAAAATGCCAGGGCGGAGAAAAATAGCGTCCGGTATATCCAGCACGTCCGGATTATCTGCCGGTATCCGTTCCATCAGCCGGACCATGTCATAGCCCAAATAGCCAACAAGGCCGCCGGTCATCGGCGGCAGGCTCTCCGGTACATCGAGCTTGGCCTCATCGACCAAAGCCCGCAGACTGGCCATTGGGGCATCATCGACCGGGATAAACAAATCAGGCTCGGCCGCTGCATCGCGATTGATCGCGACCCGCCCCGCCCGGCAGCGCCAGATCAGATCAGGGTCCATGCCGATCACCGAATAGCGGCCGCGCGCCGCCCCACCCTCAACCGATTCGAGCAGGAAGGAATTCTTCCGCCCGCCTTGGGAGAGTTTCAAATAGGACGCGACCGGCGTGGTCAGATCAGCCACGTCATGCCGCCAGACCAGCGCGCCGCGGCCGCTTTCGTAAGCGGCGCGAAATGCGCTGAACCGGTCGGGTGAATTGGCATTCATCTAGCGCACCATTTGCAAAATTAATTGGTCACTTGGGCAAGCATTTTCTGGTTGACAGTCACATGGTCGCGCACGCGCAATGCATTGGCGAAACTGTCAACCACATCGTTTTTCATGTTCCGGCTCAGCGCCGCCGCAATCCGCTGCACCACGGCCTGATCGGCCGTGGGATCGGGCGGGGTGATGCTGGTCAATACCGCAACCACGAAACCATCCGGCGTCTGCACCATCGTGGCGTGACCTTTTTTCATCGAAAACAGGATCGGCACCAGATTGGCCGGCACAACAGGGCTTTGATCGATGCGCGAAATCGGCGGCGACATTTCGATCGACAGGCCTGCCGCATTGGCCGCCTGATCGAGCGTCGTGCCCGCCTTCACCGCCGCCAGCAGCCCCGCCGCGGCGGCTTCCTGCGTCCGCTCGGTCTGTTCGGCAATCCAGGCTTTACCGACCTGCGCTGAAACTTGGGCAAAAGGCCGAACCGCGGCCGGCATCTCTTTTGTCACCGACACCGCGAAATAACTGCCGTCCGGGCCGTTGATCAATGACGGCTGGTCGCCTTTATGGGCGGCAAACACCGCCTTGATCACGGCGGCGCGCAAATCGGCACCGCCGGGGATGGGCGCGGGCGTGCCGTCGATCGTCATGCCCTGCGCATCCATCGTTCCCTGAACCGCCACCAGACCCAAATTGCCCGGCAGCTTATCGAGGCTGGTATTCGCAGCCAGATCATCCTGCAATTCATTGACCCGCTTATCGACCTGCGCATGAGCCTGGCTGAGTGCCAATTGCTGCTTGAGCTGCGGGGCGACCGCTGCCAAAGGCTGCACGCCGCCGGCCACCGCATCGGTCACTTTGAAGATATAGGTGCCGAGCGGGCTTTGCACCGGGCCGCTCACCTGTCCGGGTGTTGCGGCAAAGACCGCTTTGGCCAGAACCGGCGACGGGAATTGCGCCTCGGTCGCGTGGTCGAACGTCACACCCGTGGCATTCACCTTGGCGGCCGCCGCTTTCATTGCCGCCCAATCCGCACCGTTGGCCCAGGCGGTTTGTAAAGAGGCTGCCGAAGCGGCGTCCGGCGCGGTGATGATCTCGACACTGCGCTTGGCGATTGTGGTGTATTGATCCGCCTGCTGGGCATAAGCTTCCTGCAAGGCCGCTGGGGTGACAGTCTCATCCTTGGCCAGCAAAGCCGGTGACAGGATGATGATCTGAGCATCACGCATCGGCGGGCTGGAGAATAATTCCGGATGATTGGTCCAATAACGTTCCAGCACCGGCGTTGCCGGCAAAGGCGGCGGGCTGACCGCGGCGAAGGGTAAATGGACCAATTGCGCCTGGCGCTGCTGGCCGACATAATTGAAAATCTGCATCACCAAAGGCGTGGGCGCCTGCTCACCCGCCGATATCGCATCGACGACCTGCTGGGCGTTCATGCTGTCCCGCGCCTCGGCCATGAAACTGTTCGGCGTCAGGCCGTTTTGCTGCAAAACCTGAGCGAACACGGTTTTATCGAAAACTCCGCCAGTCCCCTGAAAAACCTGCATGGCATAAACCTGGGCTCGCAGCGCGTCGGGCGGGGCTGCGACACCCAAATGCGCCACTTCACGCGCCATCGCCAAATGATCGATCGCCTGCCCAAGTGCCTGATTCGCCAATTGGCTGCGGATTGCGGGGCTCGGCTGGGCACCGTTATTCTGCGCCTCATAACTGGTCAGCGATTGTTGATAGGATTGCTGCACGCTCGGCGCACTGATCGATATGCCCGCGACGGTGGCCACGGAATCATTGGCGCCAATCAGGGTCACGACATTCGAAATGCCCCAAAACACAAACACCAGGATCAACGCGAAAAACAGGCCGCGAACAATCCAGTTATCCAACCAATTGCGAATATTCGAGAGCATTCAGTCCCACCTACCGTTAAGCCATCCCATCATAGCCAGCGCCGCCCCCGATTGCCAGCCATGCGCCGATTGCGCTAGGCGGGCAGCATGAAACAAATCATCGCCGGCAACTGGAAAATGAATAATTGCGCCGAAGGGATCGAGGCCTATGCCAAGGCCCTCCGCCACGCACCCCTGCGTGCCGAGATGATCATCTGCCCGCCTTTTCCCCTGCTCGCCCCGTTACACGCAGCCCTCGCCGGCAGCCTCATCAAACTCGGCGCACAAGATTGCCACAGCGTCGCCGCGGGTCCGCATACCGGCGATGTCGCCGCCACCATGCTGGCCGCCGCCGGCGCCAGCCATGTCATCGTCGGCCACTCCGAACGCCGCACCGATCACCATGAAACCAACGCCCTGGTCCGCGCCAAAGCCGAAGCCGCCCAACAAGCGGGCGTCATCCCGATCATCTGCGTCGGTGAAACCGAAGCCCAACGCGACGCCGGACACGCCGCCGCCGCCATCCTGGCCCAACTCGCCGGCAGCCTGCCCGCCACCCTCCCCTACATCATCGCCTACGAACCAATCTGGGCCATCGGCACCGGCAAAACCCCAACACTGGACGATATTGCCGCCATCCACGCCACCATCCGCGACGCCACCAGCCCCACCAGCCACATCCTCTATGGCGGCTCAGTCAAACCCGCCAACGCCGCCGCCATCCTGGCTTTGCCCCACGTCAACGGCGCCCTCGTCGGCGGCGCCTCCCTCACCGCCGCCGATCTGCTCGCCATCGCCATTCACGCGACCTGAGTGGCGGATCAGGTCCGCCAGGACGGGGAACTTTGTCCCCCTGGCCCCCCTACGAAGGGCTAGCCCTTCGAACCCGCGGGTCTGGCTCCGGCTAAATGGGGGCTGAGCGTAATTGTTGAACCACCGCGGTCGGCCCCCTTTTGGCCAGAGCCAGTCATGGTTTCCAAAGGCGTGCCTTTGGCGGGGTTCAAGGGGCAGAGCCCCTTGGTCTCACGAGCCCGACCCGCTGCTCAGATCGTTTGAGCGGTGGTGAGGAACAGGGTGTGCAGGCGGGAGCGGGCGGGTGGGGTGAGGTTGAGCATGGTGGTGAGGTAGGCATCGATTGAGCCGTGGCGGGTTTCGATGGCGGCCAGGGCTGAGGCGAGATAGGCGGGGTCGGCTGCGGCGAGTGGTTTGGCGGTTGCAGGATCGGGGTTTGTGCCAAGCGCGCGGCCGATGATTTTGGTGATGATGGAGGTTTCGCCGGCCATATCGAAAAATTGATTGGTTCGGGCGTAATCATCGAGGATATCAGCTTGGCTGACGCCCAGGGCGGCGAGCAGCATGGCTACGGCGAAGCCCGTGCGGTCTTTACCGGCATGGCAATGGATCAGCAGGGGGATACCCCAGCCGGTTTGCAATTCGCTGAACAGCACCCGCAGCAGGGGAGCGTAGGTTTCGGGCATACGGGCATAGGTTTTCAGCATCGCAACCCGGGCACCTTCGGGGCCTGGGGATTTGGCCAGTGCGGAAATGAGAATCTCGATGCCGGCGTTTTGGCTGTCGGTCTCGGGCATCGTCAGGGTGCGGGCGGCTTGGAGTTTGGGCCATTGCGTGGCGAAGCGGATTTGTTCGGACCGGCTGCGCAGGTCGCAGATGAGTTTGATGTTACTGGCGGCGATGTGGTCGAGATCGGTGCGGGTCAGGCTTGAGAGTTCGCCCGAGCGATAGATCAGGCCGGGGCGCAACCGGCGGCCATTGGCGGCTTCATAGGGGAGAACGGCACGGAAATTGGCGGCACCTTGCAGGGTGCCGCCGCCGATCGGCTCAGGGGCGGGGCGCAAGCTCAGCCATGCGGGCGAAACTGGACGATTCTGTAATGCCGCAGGCGACAATAACGACAGGTTGCGGCGCGGGTTCGGCTTCGGCGAATTGGTCAAGCTGGTCTTGGGTGGTCAGGGCTGCCACACGATTGAAGACGGCGGCAGTATTTTGGCAGAAGACGACACCTTGGGTAATACCGACCTCGGATTGGCTGTTGGCGAGGTTGGTCACATAAGCGTCTTCATTGGTTTGCCCCAGGCGACCGTGCAATTTGCGAAAATAGCTGTCCATCACATGCTGTTCGGCCAGGATATGCGGCTGAAACCGGGTCATGAACTGGTCATATTGCGGCCGTTGGCCGCAGGCGAGGGCGCCGACCATGAGGGAGGATTTCAGCCCGATCACCTCGATGGCTTTTTGCTGGGTGGAAGGCACACAATCCGCAGCCGCCGCGCTGGTGGCATAGGTGCCCGCCATCAAAAGGCTCAAAATCAAACGACGCATTGCTAACCTCACTGATGATTTTGAGGGATATACCCGTAACCAACACAATATAAAAGATATTTTTATTGATAGCACAAAAGATCGAGGGACCGCTGACCACAAAGTCCCCTATTCATATGCGCCCGGCGATGGCGGATCAAGCAACGGAGCGGGCCGCGGGACCCTTGATGGCCTGAAGCGAATCGCTCACAAGGCGCCCTGCTCCCGATGAAAGCCCTGCGCACGTGACATATACGGTCAAGGAAATATTTTACACTCTGCAAGGCGAAGGCCGCCATGCCGGGCGCGCCGCCGTGTTCTGCCGCTTTGCCGGGTGCAATTTATGGTCCGGCCGCGAGGCCGACCGCAGCACGGCCATTTGCCGCTTTTGCGACACTGATTTTATCGGCACTGATGGGCTCGGCGGCGGCAAATTCGCCACGGCCGCCGCCTTGGCCCAGGCTGTGGCGCAGACATGGCAGGGCGAGGGGTCCAAATTTGTCGTCTGCACCGGCGGCGAGCCGTTATTGCAACTCGATCCGGCGTTGATTGCGACGTTGCATGAGGCAGGCTTCGAGATTGCCGTGGAGACCAACGGCACGCTGGTGCCCCCGCCCGGCATCGACTGGATATGCGTCAGTCCGAAGGCAGGAAGCGACTATGTTCTACGTCAGGGCGATGAGATAAAATTGGTCTTCCCGCAGGACGGGGCCGACCCTGCTGACTTCACGGGTTTCGATTTCCGGTATTTCTATTTGCAGCCGATGGACGGGCCGCAGCGTGCCGCGCATATCGAGGCGACGGTGGCTTATTGCCTGGCGCATCCGCGCTGGCGGCTCAGCCTGCAGACCCATAAAATTATTGGTATTGCATGAGGTTATTGTGATGTTCGAGATTTTCAAGGCATTCCGTTTCGAGGCCGCTCACGCGCTGGCTGATTCCGCCCATTCGGCCGGCCGTTACACGCGGCTGCACGGCCATTCCTATCGGGCGGAGATTTTCATCCGCGGGCTGGCAAATGATGCCGGCTGGGTGGTTGATCTCGGGGCGCTGGAGGCGATGCTCCAGCCGGTCCGCAATGCGCTTGATCATCAATTCCTCAATGATATTGCGGATCTTGGACCCGCGACATTGGAGCATCTGGCGGCGTTCATCTGGCGCAGTCTGACGCCTGATCTGCCGGGCCTGCACAAAATCATTGTTCACCGTGACAGTTGCGGCGAAGGCTGTATTTATCGCGGGCCGGCCGCGGCTGCCCGTATGCCGGCACAGGTGCAGCACGCCGATGCATGATCCATCATCGGCGCTGGTTCTGTTCTCCGGCGGTCAGGATTCGACCACTTGCCTGGCTTGGGCGCTGGAGCGGTTTGATCATGTTGAGACCATCGGTTTTTCTTATGGCCAGCGCCACGCGATCGAAATGACGTGCCGCGCGCCGGTGCGCCAGGGTGTTGCGGCGATCAAGCCGGTATGGGCCGCGCGGCTGGGCATGGACCATGTGATTGACCTGTCGGTGCTGGGAACCATTGGCGAGAGCGCGCTGACCCGCGAGATCGAAATCACCATGACGAAAGAGGGTTTGCCAAACAGCTTTGTCCCTGGCCGCAACATTGCCTTTCTGGCGTTCGCCGCCATGCTGGCTTATCGGCGCGGGGCGCGGCATATTGTCGGTGGCATGTGCGAGACGGATTTTTCCGGCTATCCCGATTGCCGTGACGATGCCGTGAAAGCCATGCAACTGGCTTTGAATATCGGCATGGCGAAGGATTTCGTGTTGCATACGCCTTTGATGTGGATCGATAAGGCAGCAACCTGGAGCCTGGCCCGGCAATTGGGCGGTATGGATTTGCAGGAATTGATCATCGAGCAGACCCATACATGCTATTACGGCGATCGGACGCAGCGCCACGATTGGGGATATGGCTGCGGCGTGTGCCCGGCCTGCACGCTGCGGGCGCAGGGATTTGCCCAATTCATCGCGTGAGACGCTCATTTTTATCCCAAGCCATTCCCGATTGATGGTCTGGTCCGCCGCAATCATCGATTTTTTGCAGGGCTGAGAGGCAGGTTTTCGGCGTAATATGAACTCCGCCATTTCGCAAACACGGGCGAAAAATCAAATTCAATAGCGTTACTGTGGGGAGCCAGTCGCGGCACGATGCAAGGCTCGCCATTCAGATAAAAATACGCCGGGAGCCTGAACATGGAAACGCGAATATCAACCATATTGAATCATAAGGGGCGCAAGATCGTCACGGTTAGGCCCGATCAGACAATCGCCTCTTTTGCCTATGCGCTGCATGCCCATTCCATCGGCGCGACCCCGGTGGTCGATGACCAAGGCGATGTGATCGGGATGATTTCCGAGCGCGATATCGCCCGCGGCATGGTGCAATATGGCGGCGCAGTCGTCGACCAGCCGGTCTCCAGCCTGATGACCAGGCTGGTCAGTCATTGCAGCGCCCAGGATACGGTGATTGATGTCATGCAAATGATGACCAGCCAACGCATCCGTCATGTGCCGGTTTATGAAAGCGGCCGGTTGAGCGGCATGGTCAGCATTGGCGATGTGGTCAAGCAGCTTCTCGAGGAAGCCCAGCACGATGTCGAATCACTCAAGCATTACATCATGTCTGCGTAATTTCATCTGACCGGACGGATTGAGCCGGCATGGCCTCATGCTCGCTCTGCCAGATTTCGCGCACCAGATAGACCGGCCTCTGTTTGCTTTCCTCATAGAGCCGGCCGAGATATTCGCCGATCACGCCGAGCGCCATCAATTGCACGCCGCCGAGAAACAGCACGACGACGATGAGCGAGGGATAGCCCGCGACCTGATTGCCGAACAGTAATGTCTCGACGATGCGGAACAGCGCGAAGGCGAAGGCGAATAGCGATACCGCGAAGCCGAGATATGAGGCGAGTTGCAACGGCACTGAGCTGAACGAGGTGACACCCTCAAGCGCCAAATTCCAAAGCTTCCAGTAATTCCAAGAGGTTTTCCCGGCATGCCGGGGAGCGCGCTGATAAATCACACTGGCGGTGCGAAACCCGACCCAGGCGAACAGACCCTTCATGAAGCGCCGCCGCTCAGGCAGGCGTTTGAGCGCGTCCAACGCCGGCCGGGCGATCAGCCGGAAATCGCCGGTGTCGGCTGGAATTTCGACATCGCTGAGGCGGTTGAACATCCGGTAAAATCCGTGTGCCGTGCTGCGCTTCAACCAATCATCCCCGGCGCGTGAGCCTCGCACGGCGTTAACCACATCGAATCCCTCGCGCCATTTACTCAGCAAAATAGGGATAAATTCCGGCGGGTCCTGCAAATCAGCATCGAGCGGGATCACCGCGGCACCGCGGGCGAAATCAAGACCCGCGGTCAGTGCGGCCTCCTTGCCGAAATTGCGCGACAGATCGATCACCCGGACGCGCTCATCGGCGGCCTGGATGGCGAGCAATTCGAGCAGGGTCTCGTCGCGGCTGCCATCATTGACGCAGACCAGTTCCCATTGTTCGCCGGCCTGCTCGAACATCGCGCGCAGCCGCTGGTAAAGCGGGCGCACATTCGCCGCTTCATTGAAAAACGGGGTTACGACGGAAATCATCTTGCGTCCTTCAAGCACCGGCGCGACGGTCGCTTTGCGCCAGATCGAGCAGGCGTTCGAGCACTTCGGGCTCCTGCGCGCCGGCGATGGCGTGCACGCCATCGATCAGAAAGCAGGGCACGCCGTTGATGCCGAGCCGGTGCGCGTGGAGATTATCGGCATGAATAAGTTCCACCGCCTCGTTGGTTTCGAGCCAAGCCTGGGCGGCGAAGGAGTCCAGCCCGTGGCTTGCGGCAATGATCGAGAGCACTTCTGGATTGCCGATATCCGAGCCATGGGCGAAATAGGCCGCGAAAATCGCATCGACCAGCCGATCAGTGATGGCGCCCATCCCCGGCCCCAGAGTGGCTGCAAAGCGGATCAGCCGATGCGCATCGACCGAACTGGGTGTGCGTTTGATTTGGCCGAAATCCAGATGCAGCCCCTCAGCGGCGGCCAAATCGGTAATGGTTACGTAAAGCCGGCGTGCCCGGTCCTCACCACCGAATTTGCGCACGGCATAATCGGTGCGCCCCATGCCGGCGCGCGGCATGTCCGGATTGAGCAGAAACGGCCGCCAGACGATATCCAAATCCAGATCAGGCCGCCGCCTTCGCACCAGATTGAGCCGGTGGATGCCCAGATAACACCACGGACAGACGAAATCGAAGACGATTTCGAGAGCAAGGCGCGCGGGTTGGGCCGAAACCATGTTCATATGACACTCATAACCCGAAACAGACGGCTCTAGCCAACAGCGTTTGATGTTGCGCTTCGCAACATTCCGTAAAGCGGAATTGGTCTATGGTCCATCTATGGATAATATCACCGCACAAGCCATGATCCGTTTCGGGCTCGGCGCCCGGCCCGACCAGACAGCCCCCGCCGATGCGCGGGGCTGGCTGCATAGCCAGCTCCAGGGCGCCGACCCAGGGCTGAGTTCGGGACGTTTTGACGATCTACCGACCGGAGCCGATGCCCTGACCGCGTTTCGCAGCGATGCCATGACGCGCAAGCAATTGCAGCTTGCAGGCACACCGTTGCGCGGCAATTTCATGCCCGAGACGCCGAAAATGTATCAGGCGGACGCGAAGGCGCAATTGCTCTGGGCGGTTGATACCCCATCGCCGTTCCGTGAGAGATTGGTCTGGTTCTGGGCCAATCATTTTTCCATCAGCGTGCGCCAGGGCGGCACGCTAGGGCTCGTTGGGCCATTTATCCGTGAAGCCATCCGCCCGCATGTGACGGGTAAATTCACTGACATGGTGCTGGCTGTCGAGAGTCACCCTGCGATGTTGCGTTATTTGAGCAATGTTGGTTCGGTCGGGCCGAATAGTCCCGCCGGGCTGCGGATGAAACGGGGCTTGAACGAAAATCTCGGCCGCGAATGTATGGAACTGCACACTGTCAGCCTGGCTGCCGGCTATACCCAAACGGATGTGACCAACATGGCCAAGCTGCTCACCGGCTGGTCGGTGGACCCGAATAATCAGCCAACCGGTTTTGCGTTCCGCCCATTTGCCCACGAACCCGGCGGGCAAACCGTGCTCGGGCGGCGTTTTGGCGGCGGCCAGCAAGGTGCGATCGATGCGCTGACCTATCTCTCCACCTACCCGACCACCTATCAGGCGCTGGCGCGCAAACTGGTCCGGCATTTCGTCGCCGATGACCCGCCGGCCGATGCGGTCCGCACCATCGCCACCGCTCTGAGCACGACTCAGGGCGATTTAGGTGCCGCCGCCGCTGCCTTGCTGACTTTGCCAGAAGCCTGGCAGCCTGGGCAGAAGGTCAAAACACCGGTGGAATATGTCGTCTCGGTGTTGCGTGCCGCACCGCCACAACCGGGTGACGAGCCGCCTTTGCTGCCGGTGCTCAACAAGCTTGGCCAGCCGCTTTGGGCCGCCCCGTTGCCCAATGGCTGGTCCGACAAAGCCGCCGACTGGGTTGGCTCGGATGCCGTGCTCAGCCGGATCGACTGGAGTTATAATTACGCCGAACGGGTGCAAGCCGCTCAGCCGATCGACGTGGCGAGCCAGACACTCGGCGCGCATTTACGGCCCCAGACCGCCAGCGCCATTAAAAGCGCGGGCTCGCCCCAGGAAGGCCTGACCTTGCTGTTCGCTTCACCTGAATTTCAAAGGCGCTGATCATGGCCCTGACGATATCCCGCCGTGCGGCCCTGCGCGGCTCGCTGATGGGTCTTGCCACCATCGCCACCGCCGGCCGTGCGCAACTCGCTATGGCTGATGCCGACACCGATAAACGTTTCGTTGTCGTGCTCCTGCGCGGCGCACTCGATGGCATGGCCTCGGTCGTGCCCTATGGCGACCCGCATCTGGCCGCTTTGCGCGCACCCCTGATCCCCGGCCAGCCCGGCAGCGCGGACGGGGTGCTCGATTTGGGTGGGTTTTACGGGTTTCATCCGGCGCTGACGGGTCTGCACGATATGTATAAGCAAGGCGAGGTGTTGCCGGTGCATGCCATCGCCGGTCCATATCGTAGCCGGAGCCATTTTGAAGCGCAGGATATGTTGCAGACGGGCGCCGATGACGACCAGAATATGGCCGGCATTACCTCTGGCTGGCTCAATCGCGTGCTGGTCGAACTACCCGGCGCGCCTGGGGCCGCCGGCCGCGGGCTGGCGGTGGGCATCGGCATGCCGCTTTTGTTGCGCGGCCCGGCTATTGTCGGCTCATACGCCCCGACCGGCTTTGCTCAACCCTCGGCGGAGCTTTACGCCCGGATCGTCGCTCTGAATGCGACCGACCGGCTGACCGGCCGGGCGATCCGCGAAGGGCTGCGGGAAGCCCGCTTCGACCAGTCAACTCTTAATGACGGCTCGGACGGCGTTATGGATGAAATGGGCCATGTGGCCGGCACCTATCATGATCCGAAAGCCGCCAATGGCTTCCCTGCCCTGGCGATGGCGGCCGGCAAATTGCTCGCCGCGCCCGCCGGCCCGCGGATTGCCGCCTTTCAGCTTGAAGGCTGGGACACTCATGCCAACCAGATGGGCTTGCTGAAACCGCCTTTGACCATGCTCGATAACGGGCTGGTCGCGCTCAAGACCGCGCTTGGGCCGGATTGGAAAAACACCACTGTTCTGGTGATGACCGAATTTGGCCGCACAGCACGGATGAACGGCACCCGAGGCACCGATCACGGCACCGCGACGGCGGCGTTTTTGCTGGGCGGGTCGGTCGCGGGCGGCAAAGTGGCCGGCACCTGGCCGGGCCTGGCCGACAGCCAGCTCTTCCAGAACCGCGATCTTGCGCCGACCGCGGATATCAGGTCCTTGGCGAAAGGCGCCCTGGCGGCACAATTCGGCTTCTCAAACGATGCCCTGCTGCGGATTTTCCCCGACAGTCTGAACGCCGCCCCAATGAACGGCTTGCTGCGCGCCTGACCGGCTTAAACCCGCCGCCCTCACTCGCCCGCCCGCCCGCCGCGTGTCAGCTGTCTCATCTTGCCGGTCTGGGCCGGGCGTGAGACATCGGGCCTCGGGGCAATCGATCATCGTCTGCCCGCTTGTTGAGGAAGTCGGGAATGAACGAAATGGCCCAAATTGCGGACATGTTCGATGAAGAATTTTATCTGGGCGCGTATCCCGATGTGCGCGCGGCCATAGAAGCGGGCATTTTCGCCAGCGGCTACGCGCATTTTCAACTGCACGGACGGGCCGAAGGCCGCCCCGGCGCACCGCCCTTCGATGCCGCTTGGTACCAGTCCGCCTATCCATGGGCGGTGCGCGATGTCGAAATCGGCCGGGCGCGGGATTTCTGGCAGCATTATCATAAAATGGGGCGGCATCGCGGCTATTTGCCGAATCGGTCAGCCAAGCGCCCGGCCACGTCACGGTCGCATGGCTTGTGGACCGACCGGGCCGATGCCGCGGATGTCATCGCAGGGCGTCTCTCGCTTGGGACATTGAACGAATCCGATGCCGCCATGCTGATGCATTGGCTCGAATTCGGCTTTCTGCTGCTGCCGCAAGTCATCCCCGAGACCTTGCTGGACACCGCCTCCGCCGAGCTTGACCTGGCATTCCAGGGGGGCATTGCCGATTTGCTGTTCGATTGCGGCGCCGTCGCGCCGGGGAATATTGCCTGGTCGCCCGCTTTGGCCGCGAAGCCGGCCAAAGCGCTCGATTTGCATTATTTCTCCGAGCCCCTGCGCGAATTGATGTTTGCCCCGGGGATTGTGTATTTTCTCAATCTGCTGTTCGAGCGCAAGCCGCTGGTCTGCCAGAGCCTGGCGATGGAGCGCGGCACCAGCGAGGCCCTGCACCAGGACACCGCCTTTGTCGCCTTCAGCCAGGCGCTGCGCTTTGTCGGCGCGCGCGTAGCGTTGGAGGATTCGGCGCAAGGTGCGAGCGAATTGATCTATTATCCCGGCAGCCATCGCCTCGCCGATTTTCTGTTCGACGGCGCTTATAAAAGTATGCATGACGGGCCGAGAAAGCCGGGATCATGCAGCGCAGCCTGATCGCGCGACGCGGCGATGTGGTGCTGATGCACGCCGATCTGCTCTATGGCGACAGGGTCGCTGACAATCAGGCGCGCAACCGCACGATCATCAGCCATTATTGTCCCTCCGACATCGCCCCCTGCTCGTTTGAGAGTGGCCGCGCCGCGATACATCGGCACCACGATGCGGGCTATTTCAGCAGCGTGGTGTACTGAGATGATGTTGCTGCGAATCATCCGCGCCCGGCCGCGCCTGTTCACCGGATTTGCTATCGCGTTGGTCAGTTTTTTTCTGCTGCCTCATCCCATCGCCGTAACCACGCGCGCGGTTCTTGCCTGGGATATTGGCGCTGTGGTTTTTCTGGCTTTGACGTTGATATTTTTTCTCCGCTCGGATCACACCCGCATCGCCGCCGATGCCGAAGCACAGGAAGAGGGTGAATGGTCGTTATTCGTCCTGACCCTCGGTGGCACGCTGATGAGCCTGTTCGCCCTTCTCACCTTCGCCCATGTCGGTCAAAAAGACCCGCACCACGGGCTCTATATGACCTTCGTCGGCATCACGCTGGTCAGTTCCTGGCTGATGACCCATACGACATTCGCATACCGCTATGCCCATGAATATTATGCC
>NCAP01000071.1 GCA_002255495.1 Rhodospirillales bacterium 20-60-12
TTATCACCAAAGGCGGCGGCATGGGTTCATGTCGCCGCGTCTTTGTTTTTGACAGGGGGCGAGTTTGTTACTGAATGTCATTTTTAATGCGTTCAACGGTCTGATCGTTGGCGCATTTTACGCCCTGATGGCCCTTGGGCTGTCGCTGATTCTCGGCCTGAACGGGGTCATCAATTTCGCCAATGGCGGGTTCATGGTGCTGGCCGCCTATTTTGCCTTTACGATCACGCCCTATACGGGATTTTGGGGCGCATTGATCATTGCGCCGCTGTTGGCTGGTGTAATCGGGCTCATCGTTGAGCGTCTGATCGTGCGCAAACTCTATTTGCGCGATCCGCTCTACTCACTGTTGGCGACGTTTGGCCTCGCATTGATTTTGCAGGATGTGTGCCGGACCATCTGGGGTGCTGAAGCTTTGCCTTTGGCAATCCCGGATTATCTCAATCAGCCGGTCAGCCAGACCTATTTTTTCGTGACCTATTATCGCATGCTGGTCGTCGCTATCGCCGTTGTCGCAACCGGCGCTCTGTTTGCGATTCTACGTTATACCCGCATCGGCATCCGCATCCGTGCAGGTAATTCGGATCTTGAGACCATCTCTGCGTTGGGCGTGAATATTTACCAATTGCGTGCTGCCAATTTCGGCCTTGGCATCGTCTTTGCCGGCATCGCCGGTATCCTTGCCGCAGGTCAATTGGGGCTGACCCCGACCATGGGTGATTCGCTGCTGCTGCCCAGCTTTGTCGCTATCGTCGTGGGCGGTGTTGGCAGTCTGCTTGGCTCGATGTTGGGTGGGTTGATCATCGGCGTCGCCAGCGGCGTGACCACTGCATTTTTTCCTGCCGCCAGCGAAGTGGTGATTTACCTGATTATGGGTGTGACGCTGGTGCTGCGTCCGCGCGGATTGCTTGGCCAAGAAGGATTGCTCGAATGAGCGACATTAGTTCCATTGCTCCGCGCGACGCTTCGGCCACGAAGCCTACGCGCGCCATGCCCACAAGCCGTACCGGGCTGATCATCCTTGCGGTCATGTTGATCACACTACCGTTCTGGATCTCGTATGTGGGCGGCTATACGGATCTTGCTTCACGGGTTTTGATTTATGCACTCGCCGGGATGGGTTTGAATCTCTTATTGGGGTTTACGGGCGGTTTGTCCTTCGGTCATGCGGCCTATTTCGGTCTGGGTTCATATGGCGTCGGGTTAATGTTGAAATATGAAACCCATTCAACATTACTGGCCTTGCTGGTGGGCACCATCGTTGGTGGGTTGGCGGCGACTTTGCTTGGCCCGATCGCAGTGCGCCGGCGCGGCATATATTTCTCCATGATCACGATTGCCATCGGCCAGATGTTCTTCTTCATTGCCGTCCGCTGGAACGCGCTGACCGGCGGCGAAGATGGCTTGGCCGGGTTCTCCCGCCAGCCGATCGCAGGTATTCCGCTGGGTTCAAATAATCTTTATTATTTGATCCTGATCTTCTTCGGCTTGGGTGCTGCAGTTTTGTGGACGATTTTGAATGCACCGCTCGGCCACACCTTTGTAGCCATCCGTGAAAACCGCAAACGGCTGACATTCCTGGGCATCAATGTCGATCGTTATATCGCCATATCCTTCTCGATTTCCGGATTCATCGTCGCCCTCGCCGGTGGCTTGAATGCGCTGCTGGATAATTTCACTTCGCCGGATAATTTGAAATATACGCTCTCGGGCAATTTGCTGATCATTGCGGTTTTGGGCGGTATGCGGAATTTCTGGGGGCCTTTGGCCGGTGCGTTGGTGTTCATTCTGGTTCAGGATTATGTCAGTAACATCACGCGGAACTGGATGACCGTGATTGGGCTGATTTTCATTGTCTCGGTTATGTATTTTCCCAAAGGCATACTCGGCTTCTTCGGTCGCAGGAGCCGCTCATGAGCCTATTGCAACTCGATCATATCTCACGCCGCTTCGGCGCGATCAAAGCCCTGACAGACATTTCCATCGACGTCGCACAAGGTGAATTGCGCGCGATCATCGGGCCGAACGGTGCGGGTAAAACCACTTTGTTCAACCTGATAAGCGGCTTTTTTCCACCCAGCGAAGGCAAGATTATTTTTGACGGGAGCGAAATTACCGCCGTGAGCCCTGCCATTTTGGTCAAGCGCGGCATTATTCGGACGTTTCAGATTACCGAAATTTTCCTTGATCTCACGGTCTATGAAAATCTGCGCGTTGCGGCCGAGACCGCGATGGGGCTAAATCTGGTCCCCTTCATGTCACGCGCCCGGCGTCAGGCGATTGAGTCTAAGGTTGATGAATTGCTCGATCTGGTCAAGATCGGTGGCAAAGCCGATCGGATTGCCGGTGAATTATCGCATGGCGATCAGCGGGTCGTCGAGGTTGGTATCGCGCTGTCAAGGCAGCCGAAATTGCTGCTTCTCGATGAGCCGACGGCAGGCATGGGTGATGAGGAAACCCATCACATGACCGGCCTGATCAGGTCACTCAACAAGGATCAGAAAATCACCATCCTGTTCATCGAGCATGATATGAATATCGTGTTTGGTGTGGCTGATCGCATTACCGTGCTCGATAACGGTACAATGCTGGCCGAGGGCAATGCCGCCGAGATTGCCGCCAATCCGCGCGTGCAGGCTGCATATTTGGGACAAGAAGCATGAGCGATATTCTGTCGGCTGAAAATTTGCAGACCTATTATGGTAAGAGCCATATTCTGCATGGTGTCTCGATGAATGTGCGCCCGGGTGAATTGGTCGCTCTGTTGGGCCGCAACGGCGCGGGTAAAACCACCACGATGCGCTCGATCATGGGCCTCACCATGCCGCGCGAGGGCAATGTCCGCCTACTCGGCGAGGATACCACAAAATGGTCACCCTCCCGCATCGCAAAGTTGGGTGTCGGCTATGTGCCCGAGGGGCGGAAAATTTTCGGCCATCTCAGCGTGCATGAAAATCTGCTCGTACCACCGACCACCAAAGGTCCGTGGCAGATCAAAACCGTCTATGGATTATTCCCCAGGCTGGAAGAGCGCCGGACCAGCAAAGCCGGTAAGTTATCCGGCGGTGAGCAGGAAATGCTCGCCATTGCGCGGGCTTTGCTGCTGAACCCGAAATTCCTGATCCTCGATGAACCCTCACAGGGTCTTGCGCCGATCATTGTGCAGGAAGTCATGCGAATGATTGGCAGGGTGAAAGGCGAGGGAATGGCGATTTTGCTGGTCGAGCAGAATGCCTTCCTGGCTTTGCAACTCGCCGATCGCGCTTATGTGCTGGGCGATGGCGAAGTGGTACATGAAGGCCCGGCCGCCGAATTGGCCGCCGACCGTGAGCGCATGGAACAATTGGCCGGGGTTGCGCACTGAAGCTTCGACCTGTTCTTCTCCTTTGAAGGTGTGATTATAAATAGCGGAATTGCCGCATAATGGTGCCATGTGCCTGCTCGATGCGCACTCGTTGTGCCGCGGTGAGGATGGTCTTCCATTGCCCGGCTCGGCCGTTGCGGAAGAACAGGCTGCTGGCATTGCCCGGCTTTTCGACAAAGCCGCTGCGACGCTCCTGCTCACTTAATATTGCGAACGAACTATGCCGAATGGCATTGGCCAATTTTGTCTGATCGACTTTTCCTTCAAGATAGGAAGCCACACGTTGAAACGTGCCATGTGGCTTATCCAGCATATCCTCGTAGCGCAGCACCAATAAACGGTGATGGGTCTGGCGTGTCCATAGATGTACGTGGGCCGACCAGCTGGAGATATGTTCGAATACTTTATGATCATCACCGCGAATTGTGGTCTGCGGATTGGCCATCAGCGCAATCATCTCATCGAGCTCGATACCCAGGTGATGGCTGAACGAAATGGTAACATCGCGCGGGTCGCGCACGACATATATCGCGCCATCGGTAACCTCGGGTGTAATCAGTTCAATATTATGGAATTTCACCAGCGCGTTATGGGTTTTGACAAAGACTAATTCTCGATCTGCACCGGCCATGTCACGATGCACTTGCGGGCGCAACGCCTGGACGTCCTGCTCGCTGAATTGCGATGCCGGTCGCGGGTCGTAGCGTGCATAGCGCAAAGCGCTGCTCTCCCCGGTTGTCAAATCCAGCAGCTGATTGATGTCATAAGGCTGCTCGGAGGGGCGCAGATAATTATGGATAAACGCACGCAGCCATGTATTGCCCGATTTTGGGTAGGAGGCCAGCCAGATGATATGTCCCATGGCTTATCATACCCAAGTGCGGCGACATTGGCACCATCATGGCGCTCTCAGAAGGGAATGATGTCATCGAGAATCTGCTGCCCCACGCGAGGTTGTTGCTGACTGGTCAAGGTGCCGGCACCGCCATATGAAATGCGTGCTTCAGCGAGTTGATTGCTTTGCACGGTATTATTGCTGGCAATGTCCTGCGGACGGATAATCCCGACCACACTGAGCACCCGCAACTCGCTGTTCACGCGCATTTCCTGCTTGGCCATCACCACCAGATTGCCGTTGGGTAGAACCTGGGTGATTTCGCCGGCCAGCGATAATGTCACGGATTCGTTGCGCTGGATCTGTCCGTTGCCGGTCGAATTGCCCGCACCCGACACCGAGACAAGTGCGCTCGGACTGACTGATTTTCCGAGCACCCGAGGGATCAGCGCCTCGAGGCCGAATAAATTCGGCACGCCGAGTGATTCAGAGCCGGTGCGCCCAGCGGTAGTTTGGTCCTTCAAAGTAGCCGCGTCATTGATGTTTACTTGCACGGTAATAATGTCACCGACCCTGGATGCGCGTTGATCTTTGAAGAATGCCCGCGCCCCATGGCGCCACAGACTATCGGGTGAATCAGGTGCCTCAATTTCCGCCGGCATTGGCATGCTCACCGGCCGCCAAGTTGGTGCCGTGGTGGGGTTGGTAATCGCCGACATCGGCGGTGGCCGCCCGGCGTTCGATAGCGTGTCCAATATGCCGCAGCCGCTCAGCAAACAGGGCAGGACACAGAGTAAGCCGCGTCCCAGCGTCCGCGCGCTCACGGGAGAATGCCCCGATTATCGTAAGAGGCCGCATTCATCGCATAAGCTCCATAACCGATTTGCCGCGCACGCATCGGCGTGCTGGCAGGATTGACCTGCGCGGTATCGGGCCCGGTGATCATCGCCTGCACGATCTCGTGGGAGGCAGGGTTGAGCACCGAAATCAAATCGCCCTTGCCACCCTGGCTCAACGAGACACCTTGCGCGCTGACATCAAGACCCGGCAGCATGACATCGAGCGTCACTTGATCGCCTTTGGCAATCAAGGTCGGCGCTCCCAGCTGATCCATCGTCAGTGGTGAATTGGCTGCCACGGCTTGATGAATTTGCAACCCATAGGCCTGGCTCGGATCGTTCACGACCCCCGTCCCAGCATCCGCAATCCATGCCATAGCGACATCTGTCGAGCCTAGAATTTCACCTGGCACAAGATCATGCGTGGCGACCAATACATGTGTCGTCGGTTGCGCCAGACCCGACAGATTCGCTGATTGCGGCGCCATGCCAGGCGCGCCGATCAATAGTTCGGCGGTAAAACTATGGGTGAGGGAATCAAAAACCAAGCGATTGATCATGATGCGTGGCGACGCATCGGGCGGCACCATGGGTGGTGTGAAATCGGGCAGGGTAATGGCGCAATGGGCAGGCGCTCCGGCGTCCTGCAAAGCCGTTGCAATGGCTGCCGTAATGGTGGCGCGCGAAAGCGGCTGGCCGGGGCGTTCGATAATCACCTGCATGTCAACGCCATGCGATTGCCAGCCAATGCCGTATTCTTCAGCTATGGCGCTCAGTTGCGCGGTGCCGACAAAAATGCGCTGGCCGGGCGCCGGGGCAGGACCCAGCACTAAGCTGCCCTGTTGGCCCAGGCCGGAGAATAAATCCCGCAGCTCGACCTGCGGCCGGTTGATCGCCACCAATCCGCGCGCGTTTGGTTGGGCGAGAGCAGGCTGCGGCAAAAACATCGGCGCAAACAACAGCGCGGCGGTGAACAATATTTTCATGGTGCTACCTCAATTGCGTCAAAGTGGACATCATTTGATTGGATGCGGTGATCACTTGGCTGTTCATTTCATAAGCGCGCTGCGCGGTGATCAGGTTGGTGATCTCGCTGACCACATTGACGTTGGAATTCTCCACAAATCCCTGCATCACAGTGCCGAATCCGGGACCCCCTGGAACCCCGGTGACCGCCGCGCCCGAGGCGGACGTCTGGACGAACAGATTGCCGCCTTGCGCGGATAAGCCGGCATCGTTGGGGAATGCAGCGAGTTGAATTTGCCCCACAGTCTGGGCTGCGGTCTGCCCCGAAAGAGCGACTTGCACCTGGCCCGAGGCATTGATGGTGACATTGGTGGCATTGGCCGGAATTTGAATGCCAGGCTGCACCACATAACCATCGCCCGTGACAATCGTGCCATCGGGGGCAAGGCCCAGCGTGCCGTCACGGGTGTAAGCCGTTTGCCCGGATGGCAATGTCACTTGCAGCCACCCATTGCCGCTAATGGCCAGATCGAGCGTATTGCCGGTCTGTTGCAGATTGCCCTGCTGATCGATGCGGTAAATGGCGGCCGTTTTCACGCCGAGACCGATTTGTGTGCCGGATGGCACGATGGTACCGGCATCCGATGATGCCGAGCCCGGCCGTTTGAGGTCCTGGTAGAGCAAGTCCTGAAATTCGACGCGCTGACGCTTGAAACCGGTCGTTGTCATGTTGGCAATGTTATTGGCAATTGTTTCCACATTGGTTTGCTGGGCTTGCATGCCGGTGGCGGCGATATCGAGTGAGCGCATGGATAATCTCCGGGTCAGGTCAGAGTGTGCATTGAGTCAGCCATTGGGTCCGAATATTTGCGACATCGCATTTTGCTGGCGTGTTGATTCTGCCTGGACGAACTGGCTGATCATTTGAAATTGCTGGGCGTTCGTCATCATGTGGGTAATTTCCAGAACCGGCTGCACATTCGAGCCCTCTACAGCACCTTGGATGATCTGCGGATCGGCGGCCTGTGTCGTCGGCGTATTGGCGATCAATAAATTGTCGCCCGCGTCCTGCAGGGCTTGCGGGTTGCTGACATTGACCACGCCGATTTGGCCCAGCAGCCCAGCGGACGTGCTGATCGAACCGTCGCCGGCAATACTGATGGACCCCGAACCGGGCGGAATGTTCATCGGCTGGCCCGCAGTACTTAGTAATTTATCACCGTTGGCATCGGCGATGCTGCCATCGGGAAGCAGGCCGAACCGCCCATCGCGGGTCAGGCGCGTCCCGCTTGCAGTCTGCACGGTAAAATAGCCCTGACCAGCCAGCGCCAGATCGAGCGGATTGCCAGTTCGGCTGATAGGCCCCGCTCGTCGATCGCGCCAAGTGCCCAGTGACTGGGTGTAAATGAGGGACTGCCCGCCCGGCGGTGCGCTGACATTCTGTTGTCGATCGAGCCAGGTGCCCGATTGCACATGCAAGGATTGATAGCCGGGCGTATTGGCATTGGCAATATTATTTGCAACGACATCCATAACGCGCGATTGCGTGATCATGCGGGAGAGGATGAGCGTGGTCGGGTTTTCCATGACTCCCGTTCTGCAATCGCCGTGCCAAAGCCGATCCGAGGTTTCGTTTGAGAAATTTGGTCACCGCACCATGCAGATTGTGCCGCGTGGCACTGATTGCCGAGGCAGGGCGCGCCAGGCTGCGCGCCAACAAGACGGTGTGGTATTCATTTTAAAGACAATATTAATATCTATCAGCCATCATTCGGCTTCACTGCTGACCGTCAGCATAAGCCGGAGTTGTCGATGAGCTTGAAGCCAGGCGCAAAATCCGCCGCCAGCAAAGCCAAAAAGGCTGAAGCCGAGGGTGCGGCGCTGGCATTGCCGGGCGATCAGGCAGCGCCGCGCAAGAGCCGAAAGCTGCTCTATTTACTGCCTCTTGCCCTGTTGCCTTTGATCGGCGGGGGGTTGTGGTTCAGCGGGGTCATCCCGCATTTGCTGCACCCGCACCAGCCGGTCAAACAGGCGGATACGAAACCCGTATTTGTCAAAATGCCCGAAATAATAACCAATCTCGATGCCGGGGATGGCAATGATTCATACGTCAAATTGAAAATGTCATTGGAGGTCGCTGGGCCCCAGGCGGCGCAACAGGTCACGGCCTCGATCCCGCGCTTGGTTGATCTGTTTCAATCCTATCTGCGTGCCATGCACCCCGATGAATTGCGCGGCGCCGTCGGCACATATCGGTTGCGTGAAGCCATGATCGCGCGGGCCAATGTCGCTGCCGCGCCGGTGGCGATCAACAATGTGCTGTTCGATGAATTGATCGTGCAATGAGCGATAAATTGACCATTGACGCGCTCACCGAGGAGCCGCCCGAGCGCCGCCGCAGCGGTGTGCTGGACCAGGCTGAAATCGACTCGTTGCTGGGCGATGCTGCAGGCGAACCGGGACATTCGGGGATGGAGCGGCTGATCAATTCCGGCCTCGTGTCTTATGAACGCTTGCCGATGCTTGAGATCGTGTTTGACCGGCTGGTGCGCATCCTCTCGACATCACTGCGAAATTTTACCAACGATAATGTCGAGATCAGCATCGAAGCCATTGTTGCGATGCGCTTCGGCGATTATCTGAGCGCCATACCGATGCCCGCTATGCTTGCGGTGTTCAAGGCTGAGGAATGGGATAATTATGGTATCATTACAATCGATGCTGCGCTGATTTATTCCATTGTCGATGTGCTGCTGGGCGGCCGGCAAGGAACAGCGCCAATGCGCGTAGAGGGCCGCCCTTACACCTCGATCGAGCGTAATCTCATCGAACGATTGCTGCACCTCGTGCTGGCCGATTTTGCCGCCAGCTTCGCCCCACTTTCACCGGTAACGTTCCGCTTCGAACGGTTGGAGACCAATCCGCGCTTTGCCACGATATCCCGCCTGTCCAATGCAGCGATGATTGCGCGTTTGCGGGTCGATATGGATGATCGGGGCGGGCGCATCGAAATTCTATTGCCCTATGCAACACTGGAACCTATCCGCGAAGTTCTACTGCAGCAATTCATGGGCGAGAAATTCGGCCGTGATTCTATCTGGGAATCTCATCTCGCCGAACAATTATGGAATACGGAAATATCACTTGAAGCGGTGCTGGATGAGCAGGTGATGAATCTCTCCGATATTTTGGCCCTGCAACCCGGTGCATCATTGCCCTTGGGCGGGTTGGCCGGTGCGCCGGTTGAAATACGCTGCGGCGATGTCGCCTTGTTTGCAGCACATCTGGGGCGCCGGATGGATCGTCTCGTCGTCACCATCGATCAGGATGTCAGGCGAGGTGTTGGATGAATATATATGAGTGGGGACTTGAATGTTTTTTGCTCGTGCTGCTCGGCGCTACCTTGTTTCACGCGCGTCGCCTGGAGCGGGCTTTGGGCGTGATCAGTGCCGACCGTCTGGCGTTGCAGGAGATCATTGCGCGGGTCGCTGGCTTCATGGAGGAGGCGGATGCCGGGATTGCGGCCCTTCGGCAGACGGCCGAGGAGATCGGCCGCGAACTGGCCGCAGAATGCGCCCGTGCCCAAATCGCTAAGGATGATGTGCTGCTTCTGCTCAGACGGGTCGATGCGGCAGCCGAGCGGCTTGGGCCGATTATCCGGCAGGCGCGTTTCGGCCAGGATGGGCCGGCCCATCCTGACCCGCCGCCGCGCAGGCAGAGCAAGGCCGAGCAAGATTTACTCAAAGCGCTGAAATTATCCCGATGATCACATTTCAATCCGGGCGCAAGATGCTCCTGAAATTAACGATCCTAGCGCTGCTTTGCACGATCGTCAGTAAATCGGCATGGATGATCAATGCGGCCTGGGCGCAGTCCGCGGCGGCGCAGGCTGCACCTGTCGCACCCGCTCAGCGCTCCATGCCGGTCACGAATTGGGATTCCACACCCCCTCCGCCCACCGTCTGCAAACCAGATCCGTTGTTGGGCACGGGTGAGACGAAAATTCTACTCGATTTGCGGGCAAGGGCACATCAGCTCGATGAGCGATCCGCCGCCCTCGACCGTAAACAATTGCTGGTCGATGCAGCTTCGCGCGCTCTGGCCACGCAGATCGATGGGCTCAAGGCCGTGCAGGCGCGGCTCACTGCGTTGTCGGTTCAAGCCAGCGCCCATGACGAGGCGCGTTGGCAATCATTGGTCTCGATGTATCAAGCGATGCAACCGGCGGATGCCGCCCGCATATTCGATAAACTAGACATGGATGTGTTGCTCGGTGTGCTGAGGCGCATGAATGATCGCAAGGCCGCACCGATTTTGGCAGCCATGTCACCCGATCGCGCGCGTGAGGCAACCGAGCGCATGGCAGGCGTCGCGCCAACACTCAATCTGACATCGACGAGCCAGTGAAGAACGGGCTGCGGCGCGTGAGCGTGCTATTCCGCGTGGCGTCGCTTGTTTTGTCGCCGGCGCATGGCATAGCGCAATCGGCGAGCGCACAGGATGTTGCCCCTCCCGTGGGGTTTATCCTACCCACCCTTGTTGCTCTGCCGGCCGCAGCCTTCAGGCGCGGTGATGTCGGTATCATTGTCTTGGGCGGTCAGGTGAGTGTCACCAGTGACGCCCTGAAGGCAGAAGCAGGCTTCAGCGGGGCGACAATCATCGATCTGCCGCAGGCCACCGAAATCACCGTGCCGTTGGCCGCCGATCAGGTCCTGAATGTCACTCCTGCTTCATCAGGTTGGTTGATCGGCCTTGGCACGCCATCTGCCGTTCAACCGCCCTTGCAGGTCGTGCCCGGCGATCATGTGCTCAACTTCACCCTGCCGACTGGTGCCGCCTCTCCGGCGCCGATGAGCCTGAGTATCGCCGACCCCTTGACCGGTCAGACCATGCTTATCGGTGCGGTGGCGGCCGGCGCATCGGCTTACGGGCAAAGTGGCCCGGGGTTTGAATTATTGCCGACATGGCTGGGTGCTGCTGTCTTGCCGGTGTCCGACGATTTGAGTTTGGCGGCAACGCCAAGCGGGTTGATTTTGCAATCAGGTTCGGCTGTTCATCCCCTGTCACTGGCACCTGTGCCGCGCGCGCTGGCTATCGAGCGCGCTGCAGGCTTATCACGCGCGGTCAGCCTCCCGCAGCAAGACCTCTGTGGTTTGCGATCCTTGATGGAATCTCAGGAGGCGAGAGTTGCTTCTTTGCCACCCTTGGGCCGGCTCGATGCGTCTCTGGACCTGGCTCGCACGATGCTCGCACTCGGGTTCGGGCAGGAGGCGAATGCCGTGCTGGCGGACGCCCTGGCCGCCGATCCGGCCGCTTCCGGCAATCAGCAACTCCTCATGCTGAACGCAATGGCCGAGACGCTTGCACGCGCGCCGGGTGCTGCGGCGGCGTTTGCTAATCCGGATTTGCCCGCCACCGACGAGACGCGGCTTTGGCAAGGGATCGGGCTGGCAAACGCTCACCACCCGCATCAGGCAGCGCCCAAACTCGTCGCAGGTCTGCCCATCTTGATCACTTACCCAGCACCCTTGCAGCGAGCGATCGGGCCGCCGATCGCCGAAACACTCATCGCCGCCGACGCGCTGGCTCCGGTGGGCCGATTACTCGCCGCCCACTCGGGCGATCCGGCCTTTGCGCTGGCTCAGGCTGAGGCTTTGCAGGCAGCTGGCTATCCTCATCAGGCCATCGCATCCTATGACAAAATCTGGCGCTTGGGCGATCAACGACAGGCCGGCATCGCCAAAATACGGTCCATCTTGCTGCGCCATCAACTCGGGCAGATCGATGCGGCGCAGGCGGCTGCCTCGATCGATAAGCATTTATATGATTGGCGTGGGCCTCGTCATGAATGGAATACGCGCTTGGCCTTGGCCAATTTACGCGCCGAAGCCGGTGACTGGCCGCACGCGCTGAGTAACCTGCAGGCTGTCGATCGGCTTTTCCCGGCCCGCCATAATGAGATTCTGGCGGATCGGACTGCGATGTTTGCCCGCATGATCAATGGCCCGGCATTGGATCATATGGGGCCACTGGCGGCAATTGCCGTGATCGAGCGCAATGGCGATTTGATCCCGCAAGGTGCTGCCGGGTTGCATGTGATCAAGCTTCTGGCGAAGGAATTGATCGCTTTGGATTTGCCGGGCGAGGCGGCGCCGGTGTTGCAAAAACTGCTTGATGCTACCCCGCCCGGTCAGTCACGTGCCGCGATCGGTTTGGCATTGGCGCGGGTCGATCAGGATTCGGGGAATGAAAACGGTGCTGCAGCGGCCCTTACAAAGAGCGACGCACCAAGTCTGCCGGCGGATCTGGCAGAGCAACGCGCCTTGCTCGCGGCCCGTATTCAAGCAGCTCAAGGCCATCCACAGCAAGCCCAAGAGAGCCTAGCGCCGTTGCAATCGGCTCAGGCTTGGGATGCCAAGGCCGATCTGGCGGAGGCGCATCAGGATTGGCAGGCAGCGGAGACCGATCTAAAGCAATTGGCGCAATCACAAATTCCGCCATCCGGCGCCATCCCGCCATCGGGCAGCGCTGTGCTGCTTAAACTGGCCGGTGCGGCATCGCATAGCGGTGATCAGGCAGAACTTTCGGCACTGGCAGGCACTTATGCGGCGCGCCTCGGCAATGACCCTGATGCAATGCTGTTTCGCACCTTGACGGATGCCCCGCTTGGGGCTTCTGGCAGCCTTGATCAGGCCTTGCATCAGATCGCCGCGATCGAGCGTGTGCCCAGCGAACTCGATCCAAAACCGCCCAACCAGGGCAAACACTGAAAATTTCACACAATATTGGGAAAATATCACTTGCATGGGGGGGGTAATGACCGCATAAGCCGCCCCTCTTAAGCCCCGCGGGGACGTGACATGGTGTTGCGTCTTACAGGCTGTCTACTGGTTGAGGGGGTTCGCGATGAACGCACTTGCCCGACTGGGGATGGTCTCGGAGACTCCGAGCGAAAACCAGACGAAAGTGACCACCGCCGATATGGCAAACGACATGTCGAACGACATGCCGAAGGATTATTTTGTTGAGCGGGACGGCGTTAAATTCGCCGGCACTCATCTGCTCATCGATCTCTGGGGGGCTAGTCAGCTCGGCGACCCCGAGTTGATAGACGCGACATTGCGGCAAGCCGCGATCGTCGCTGGTGCGACCATTCTGCATAGTCACTTCCACCATTTCACGCCCAATGGCGGTGTGTCGGGCGTGGTCGTGTTGGCGGAAAGTCACATCTCGATTCATACGTGGCCGGAACGGAATTTTGCAGCACTTGATATTTTTATGTGCGGCACGTGCAATCCGTATTTGGCCATACCGCTACTCAAGCAAGTCTTCTCGCCTGAGCATGTCAATGTCGGCGAACAGCGCCGCGGCCTGATCGCCTAATCGGGGTTGAGTGTTATCCCGCCTGGGGATGATCCAGGCGGGGCCCTGTCGGGCGCACTCATGTCCTTTTGGCTGTTCGGCTTTTTGACGATCAATTTCATCTGCTTGCCGCCAATAAGATGGTTCGATGCAGTGGGTGCTGATCTGGGGACATATCATGACAACAGATATCTGGCTAAATGAATCGCTCTACCCGTATTGGGGGCAGCGATTTCGCGTGCAGCGCGAGCTTGCCCGCGTGCAAAGCGATTTCCAGGACATCGTGATCTTCGAAAGCGAATTTCACGGCCGCGTGATGACGCTCGATGGCGTCATTCAAATCACCGAAGGCGACGAATTCGTCTATCAGGAAATGCTCGCTCACGTGCCGCTGCTGGCGCATGGTGCAGCGCATAACGTGCTAATCATCGGTGCGGGCGATGGCGGCGTGCTGCGCCGGGTGCTGCAGCATAATACCACCAAGCAGGCGGTCATGGTGGAAATCGATGGCGAGGTCATCCGCCTGTCGAAAGAGTTTCTGCCCAATATTGCAGGCGACGCCTGGAATGATCCGCGCGCTGAAATCATCGTCGGTGACGGAATTGATTATGTCAAACGCGCGCCGGATGCGAGCTTTGATGTCATCATCGTCGATTCGACCGACCCGATCGGCGTCGGTGAAGTGTTATTCACCGATGAATTCTACAGCAATTGCGCACGTATCCTCACCGCGCAGGGGCTCATCGTCAATCAATGCGGCGTGCCGTTCATGCAGGCCGATGAATTGCGCGATACCTCCGCCCGGCGCCGCCAATTTTTTTCCCACGTGACAGCCTATGTCGCCGCGGTACCCACTTATGTCGGCGGTTTCATGACCTTGGGTTGGGCCGGCAAGGACCCGGCTTTGACCGCACTCTCCGTGCAGACCATCCAGGCGCGCGCCGTGGCCACCGGCCTGCTCGGCGCCACCGAATATTGGACGCCCGATATTCATGTCGGCGCGTTTCATCTGCCGCCTTACATCGCCAAGCATTTGCCATAAAAGACTGGGTGTCGGTGCAGTTTGGCAAATATATCGCACAACCCCGCCACCCTCCCGCGGCGAAATATGCTTTTGCTGAATGGTCGGTGGTGGTTTTCAGCTAGATCAGTTTAATGGGTTTAGATTGAATTTTGTTATTCAATCTAAACCCATGAAATTGATCGATATGACGAGAGTATGTGCGTGATAACCCATCACGCTTTAGGCGCTCCTCTCGACCCAAATTTACAAGTTGGGATAATTCTGCACACTGGCTGCAACCGAATCGGCGACCTGCTCTTTGCCAATGATGCCCAGGACATCTGACCCGCGTGGCGCACCGCGCCCGCCCACGACCACGGCCAGCGCCGCATCCTTCGACCAGATGCGGCGGATCACGTCGAACACCAAGGATGTGTCTCGGACGATCGTGAATTTCAGCCCCGCTGCATCGCCCAAGGTGATACCCGTATCGGTCTGTGTCAGGCCGCGGCGCATGCCCGGATTGATCCGCATGACACCAACAATATGATCATCACGCGTTACCACCACATGCTGCACGCTCTCATCATCTACTGATTGCTGCAGGAAAATATCCAAGCTTATCTCCGCGGGCAGCACGGTTATGGCGCTATTCATCACCTCGGCTGCGCGCCTCACCAGAAACATATTCGCATGCAGCGCTTTGGGGATCGGGTGACCGCGCCGTACCAGCTTCAACGTATACATCGTCTCTGGCGAGAGCATCCTGCGAACCTGCACACTCACGGCAACCGCCACAATCATAGGCATGACGATGTTATAGTCACGCGTCATCTCGAAAATCATCGTCACCGCCGTCATGACCGCACCCGTGCCACCGCCGACCATTGCCGCCATGCCGACCATGGCAAACACTGGCACGCTGATCGGCAGCGGCAGATGCAGCGCCTGCAGACCAGCCGCAAATGCGCCGCCGATGGTCGCCCCCATGAATAAAGAGGGTGAAAAAATACCACCTGAGGCGCCTGAACCAAGGCTGGTGGTGGTCGCCGCGAGCTTGGCAACAAACAGCAAAAGCAGCAGCGGCCACACCGAGAGCTGCCCGTTCAGGATCGACTCAATTGCAGCGTAACCAACGCCCTCCACATAATAATGCCCAAACCCAAGCTGCAGCGCGTAAATCAGCACGCCCACCAGCACCATGCCTGCCATGTGGCGGGTATATCGGCCAGGGATCAACTCGAACCAATCTTCCATCCAGTGCAGGCTGCGCACGAACAAGGCCGCGGCCGCTCCGGTCAGCGCGCCAAGTACCACGAATAGCAATAATAAGACGGCAGCTTGCGGGTCGGCGCTGGTGGAGCCAAGAGGTGGCACCACAAAGGCCGCTGCAGGTCCAAAAAAATATCGCCCCACGAAGGTGGCAGCGCCGGTCGCCAGCGCCACCGGCAGGAAGCTCGTCACGCTAACCTCGGGCAGCATCAATTCGATGGCGAACATCACCCCGCCGATCGGGGTGTTGAATGTCGCGGCAATACCAGCTCCGGCACCGGCGGCGACAAGAATAATCCGGCTCGCAGCGGGCATTTTAATAATTTGCCCGAGAGTGGAGCCAAGCGCCGAGCCGATTTGGATAATCGGTCCCTCCCGCCCCACAGCTGCACCCGTGCCGATCGATAGCGCCGAAGCCAGCGATTTCACCACCGCCACTACCGGGCGAATTTTGCCGCCTTTGTAATAGATCGCATCCATCACTTCGGGCACACCGTGGCCT